>JAZOQQ010000143.1:0-9504 GCA_045656165.1 Acutalibacteraceae bacterium | reverse complement strand
CGCCCCGTTACAAGCGCTTCGTAACTAAATGAAAAGCACATCCGCTCGGATGTGCTTTTTTGCTTGTAACTTTTGTGTTTTTCTTGTATACTGGTAGAAAAGACGTTGAAAAGAGGCGTTTGCCGATGTTTTCACAAGTTCACAGTTTAGGCCTTCTCGGTATTGACGGGTATCCCGTCGAGGTAGAGGCGGACATCTCACAAGGTTTGCCGAGTTTTGACGTGGTCGGCATGCCGGGGACCGCGGTCAAGGAATCACGCGACCGTGTACGCGCCGCCATGAAAAACTGCGGTTTTTCGTTCCCTGTCAGCCATATTACCGTCAACCTGGCGCCTGCCGACATCAAGAAAGAGGGCTCGGTATACGATCTGCCGTTGTTTTTGTCGCTACTGCGTGCAGCAGGGCAACTCTCCTTGTCGTTAGATGGCATGGCTTTTATCGGTGAATTATCCTTGAGCGGCGATATTCGCGCGATCCACGGCGTGTTACCAATGGTATTGGCCGCCAAAAAGCACGGACATACCGCCGTCTTTATCCCCAACGATAATGCCGCCGAAGGGGCGGTGGTCGACGGCATTGACGTGTTTGCAGTAGATCATGTTAAAACACTGCTTGCGCATTTGTGCGGTGAAACAATTTTGCAACCGTTACCCAAAACCGTATTTGCGCCACACGCCGATTGTACCGTGCCGGATTTTTCGGAAGTCATGGGACAAGCCATCCCGCGACGTGCCATGGAAATCGCCGCGGCGGGCAACCATAACGTGCTCATGGTGGGTCCTCCCGGCTCAGGTAAAAGCATGTTGGCTAAACGCTTACCTTCCATTTTGCCGGATATGACACGCGCCGAAGCGTTGGAATCCACCTCGGTGCATTCCATTGTCGGTACGTTGCCGTCCGACGTTGGTTTGTTATCCTCACGCCCGTTCCGCTCGCCTCATCACACCGTATCAGCGGTGGGTCTTACGGGTGGCGGTGCCGTGCCGCGTCCCGGTGAAGTATCGCTCGCGCACAACGGTGTTCTGTTCTTGGATGAGTTGCCGGAATTTTCGCGGTCGGCAACAGAAGGGTTGCGGCAACCGTTGGAAGATCAGCAGGTCACCATCTCGCGCGCCAGCGGATCACTCACCTATCCTTGTTCGTTTATGTTAGTTGCCGCCATGAATCCTTGCGCTTGCGGCTACTATGGGCATCCAACCCGCGCCTGCACCTGCTCACCGAACAGCGTCACACGGTATCTGTCGCGCATTTCCGGTCCGTTGCTGGATCGTTTTGATCTGCACGTTGAAGTACCGCCCGTCGGATACGGCGATTTGAACGCCAACACACCGGCGGAGGATTCCGCCACCATCCGCGAGCGTGTAAATGCCGCGCGACTCATTCAGTTAGAACGATATGCCGGCACGCCGATTCGCACCAATTCTCAGTTGACACCGTCTCTGTTGCGCAAGCATTGTGCGCTATCCGATGATGCTGATCAACTGATGAAAAGTGCATTTGATCGCTTAGGATTATCGGCGCGCGCATACGATCGTTTGCTCAAAGTCGCACGTACCATTGCCGATCTTGATAACAGCGAAGTGCTGCGTATCAACCATTTGTCCGAAGCCATTCAATACCGCAGTTTGGATCGCAAATACTGGCGTCGTTAATTAAAAAAGCACTTTCGTCTGTGACGAAAGTGCTTTTTGATTTTTTATGCACCGATGACACCAACCGCCACTAACACGATCAGCAAAATGCCAAGTGCGATGCGGTACCACCCGAATGCTTTAAAGTCATGCTTCTTGATAAACGCCATTAAGAAACGAATCACCAAGACCGATACCAAGAACGATACCACGAAGCCGACCGCCAAGCAGGCCCATTCAAG
The DNA here is from genome assembly GCA_045656165.1 of Acutalibacteraceae bacterium. Taxonomy (GTDB): domain Bacteria; phylum Bacillota; class Clostridia; order Oscillospirales; family Acutalibacteraceae; genus RGIG3009. The sequence continues at coordinate 7,631 of JAZOQQ010000143.1, read as the reverse complement.
CGTGGTGAACAATGACAGCGCACCATCCATGGCTGCTTTAAGCAATTTCAGCGCCGATGCGCCCGCCATAACGGGAATTGCCATGAAAAACGAAAATTCTGCCGCAACGGTACGCGAGGTACCGAGCAACGTTGCGCCTAAGATGGTGGAACCTGAACGCGAAGTACCGGGAATCAGCGCCAACATTTGAAACGCGCCGATGCCAAGCGCCTGCGCGGGCTTAAGTTCCGACAAATCCTTGACTTTAATACGGCGAACGACACTCTCCATAATCAAGAATGCGATACCATACACGATCAGTGCCGCCGCAATGATGTATAAAAACACGCCTTTGTGTTCTGTTTCCATGGCATCCAGCCAATCGTCAATCAGCAACCCTGCAATGGCCGCCGGGATGCTGGCGATCAGCACCTTACCCCACAGTCGCCACGTGCCGCTTTTTTCCTCCGCTGATTTTTTCGGTGAAAACGGGTTGAGCTTGTGAAAATACAAGATCACGACCGCCAATATGGATCCCAGTTGAATCAGAACCGAGAATAAACTGAAAAAAGCGTCCGAGAGCTGAAACGGAACAAATTCTTCCGCGATGATCAAGTGGCCGGTGGAACTGATCGGCAACCATTCGGTAATACCTTGAACAATGCCTTGTAAAACAGATTTGAGAATTTCCCACACTGCCATTTATCTGCACCAACCCTTAGATATCAATTTCGCCGAGCAGATCACGGAGCAACATCACTTCGTCGGGGGTCAGGGTAACGCCTTTACCCATTTTGCTGCGTTCGGGAGCCCAATCACGAATATCGTATTTGGGATCACGGTCGTTCCAACTGATAAGGTTGATCTCTTTACGCCAACCGGTCGGGGACTCGGACAACACACCGAGTTCTTTGACAATATCATACTTGAGTTCTGCCATGTTTATACTCTCCTCTCAAAATAACCATCTGTCCATTTGACGAGTGGGTTGCTCTTCGGCTACTTTCTCGGTCGACTCGGGCAATAATTCACCGACCTTACGGCAAAATTCTTCGCCAACCGATTGTAACTGTTTGACCAGATCGTCGGTTTGCGCCAAACGACGTTCCAACTGTGCTTTTTCTTCCCACAGACCGGAAACCGCCTGATGCGACTGTTCGAGTTCTTCGCGGAGCTGCGCTTCGCGCGACTCGGCACCAAACGCCGCCGTTTGCACCTGTTCGAGTTGAGCCGACACCTCCGCCATCTGCGCGGCATGTGCCTCAACCTGCTCGTTCAGTTGGGCGATCTGCTCCTTGAGCTGTTCGTTTTCCTTGACGGCTTCCTGCTGCACACGCGCTTCGGTCAACTGCTGTTGCAAATTGTCGATTTGCTCGCGCAAGGCATTTTCCTGCACCGTATGCTCCGCCATGATTTCATCTATGTAAGCGAGTACGTCCTCCTTACGAAATCCGCGAAGCGCGGTTTTGAACATACCGGTTTCCGCCATGGTTCCACTTCCTTTCGCTCGTTTTGGACACTGATTTATCTTATGCTGTTTTCCATTGTATCATGCCCTTTATGAAAACGCAAGTCTTAACCAAACCAAAAGCCCCGCCTGCTGAGCAGGCGCTGCTTTCGCAATCTTTAATAGCGGTTTTGATTGTTCTGTTTGTTCTGCTGGTTTTGCTGGTTTTGCTTGTTCTGTTGATTCTGCTTGTTCTGCTGATTCTGTTTATTCTGCTGTTCTTGCTTGTTGTTCTGCTCGTACATATCTTGCGGCCTCCCTATCGTTTGAAAAACTGGTACTTTTCAGTACCAACCATAGTGTGCCCCGCGGAACAACCGTTATGCGTGTGCTGTAATAAACGCTTTAAGCAAATCCATGTGCGCGACCAGTTCTGCCGCCTGTTTCTCATTTAACTTATCCAGGTTTCGTACACCGAAATACAAATCTTTCGGCGGCGTTAAACCAAAATATGGTTCGGCAAATTCCGGTAATTGTAATAGCGTAGACCCATTCCAGTTCCAGTACGTGCCATCGGCGCCAATACCGTCATCTTTGAGGCCCAACGGTTTGAAAAACGTGCCATCCGTCATCATCGGCGATAACGTGTTTTCATAATATTCCGTGCCAAACGCAAACAAATACACGTCGCGTGTCATAAGTTTTGCCGTAAGCGATGCGCTGTTGGCCGTTTGCTGATCGACGCTGAGTTTATTGGAAATGTTGACGACCTGCACCGAAACCTTGACTTCACCGTCACCGTTGCGATCTTTGCCGACTGCCGCAAATTCCTTTTCTAACCGCTCAACCATCTGACTGGACAATTCCTGTGGCACGGCGATACAAATGGTGTAATCGTAGCGCGGTTTGGTTGCCGCTTGCACGATCAAGATCGTCGCCACGATCACCGCAAACAACACGCCTAATGTTACCCATTTATAGTGGTACCAAAAATTTTCCAGTTTCCCCTTCGGCGTTTCGGGCTTTTGCGGGGCCGTCGGGGGCGTTAACTCCTCTTGATTCACCCCAACTAAGTATCGTTCTCTGGCCATGATATTCCTCCTTAGTTGCTGTAATGGTATCATACCATGTCTGCCGCGAAAAGTAAAGAAAAACCGCGCTGTCCGTTGTACGAACAGCGCGGTTTGTGTTATCGGTTGTCGACTTTAATCTTACCGCGTACGATCACCATCACAATGTTGAAATCATCATCTACGACCAACAAGTCGGCCAGTTTACCTTCTTTGATGGAACCGGTTTCGTGATCCACGCGAATGGCACGTGCCGGATTGATCGTGGCGGATTTGATCGCCTGTTTTTTAGGAATACCGAACCGCAACACGTTACGCAATTCCTCGTATACATTCGAGGTGGAGGCAGCAATGGTACCGTCGGCAAGCAATGCTATGCCGCCTTTCACATATACCGTCTGTCCGCCCAAATCGTATTCGCCGTCCGCATGGCCTGCCGCGCACATGGAATCGCTGATAATGATGGAATTATCTTCTCCCAACTGCGCAAACGCGATGCGCAAGGCGGCGGGATGAATGTGGAAGCCGTCGCAGATCATTTCGGCGCGCACGCCGTATTCACGGGTCTTGTCAAATACTGCACCCACGACACCGGGGTTGCGGTGGGTAAGCCCGTTCTGCGCATTGTACAGGTGCGTGACGTGACGCGCGCCCCATTCGATTGCTTGACAGGCCTCATCGTAGTTCGCATTGGTGTGCGCAATGGATACCGTACAAAGAGGTTGAATCTCTTCGATAAATTCTTTTGAACCGTCACATTCCGGTGCGATATCCACTAATTTTACCAAGCCGCCGCAGTCTGCTTGCAACCGTTTGAACTCTTCTTTGTCAGGGTTGCGGACATATGCGCCGTTCTGAGCGCCTTTTTTGGACATGGCGATATACGGACCTTCCATGTTGATACCTTGGATATAGGCCCCGTTCACCTTTTGACAACAATCTGCCACGTTGCGGAAGATACGTTGCAATTCTTCAAACGGTAAAGTCATGGAAGTGGGACAAAAAGACGTTACGCCACGACTGACCAAGCACGTGGACATCGCTTGCAACGCTTCCTCTGTTGCCTCACCGGTATCATGCCCGCCGCAACCGTGAATATGTATGTCAATGAGGCCGGGCAATACGGTATATCCTGCCAGATCCAGTACCGTATCGCCGTCTTCACGGTTGTCAAGCGCAACAATCCGTTCACCTTCTACCGTGATGTTTTGCGCAACCGGCTCAAATTCATCATTATAAATAATCGCGTTTTTTAACAGCATGTGTTACTCCTCCCCTGCCGACGCAGCCGAATCCTCGATCACCGACAAAACCACTTTGTCGCCATACGCAATGGGCTCGCCCGGTTTCGGTTCGGTACGCTCAACGCAACCGGCCTCTAAACCAAAATCTGAACCGCCCTGTAACCACAGTGTATCCGAAACCGTATATCCCATGGCCTCCAAGAATGTGCGTGCATGTTCTTCTTTCCAACCGATCAAATTCGGCATAACCGTTTCAGAAGAACCGATGCTGACCACCACTTCAATGATGGCGCCCTGCGTGGCGCGTTCTCCGGCGGCGGGCGATTGCGATACGATCACTCCGGCTTCCATATCGCTGTATTCAAAGCCCTTGAGCACGATCTCCATTTGACCGGAAACCGGACTTTGCTTGGCAACGGAATACACACGGCCGACCAAATTGGTAACCGTAAATGTCAGTTCACCCGGCTTGGTGGTAGTCGTTGCCGTATCCATACTCAACGTGGGCTCTTCGGTCGGTTCGCTGGTTTCAGCGCCTTGCTGCCATGGGAAACGGAATACATCCAGCGCATTGAGCGCGAACACCGCCAGTACCGCCAACAATACAAACACCGCAACAAACGTGATCCACAGGTATTTCGCCGTGCTGTTCTTCGGCGTTTCTTCCTCATCTTCCTCTTCTTCGCGAATCAGCGCCGCGACGGCCGAGGTCGCCGTGATCTCGCTGAGCAAACGATCGACGGCTTGCGTACGGCGTTGCGGATTGACGCGCAAAGCGCGCAACAAACTGTCACGAATATGGTCGGGAATCTCCACGTCTGCCGGCATCATTAAGTCGTTGGCTTTTTTGCCGCGTTTATTTGCTTCGGTCGGGTGACGGCCGGTAAGAGCAAAGAACATGGTCGCCGCCACACCATAAACATCCGCCGACGGCAGACATTCGGCACCTTCTTCGTACTGTTCGGGTGCCGCGTAGCCACCGATCAAGTGTGGTTCACATTCGGTATTGACTGTACGCGTTTCGGGAATGGAAAAGTTTTTCAGGCGCAACATACCCTCGGCATCTACCAAGATGTTTTTCGGGCTGATACCAAGGTGCAGCATGCCGGTTTCGTGAATGGTAGAGAGTGCCTCCAAGAACGGCATGAACAACCGTCTGACTTCGTCAGCCGGCAAACGACCGCCCTGTTCCGCTACGTATTTTTCCAAACTAACGCCTTCACAGAATTCCGACACGGTGTATGCCGTGCCAAGTTCGGCAAAAATATCATACGACGGTACAACCACCAAAAGATCGCGCAAGCGAGCAACCGCACGAGCGACAGACAGGAATTTGGCGCGGTATACGGCAAACATTTCTTCTTTGCCTTCTATCGCTACCAGTTCACCGTTGCCACGACGGATACTCATATTGCGCGGGAAAAACTCGCGCAGCGTGATAACGCCTTTTTCTTGTTGATCGTAACCGATATAAACAGCACTGTCGCCGCTGATCTCCAACACACGACCTACCAAATATCGACCCGACAGAACAGTACGAACCGGCAAATATTCGCCGGGATTCACACCGCCGACCGGATACCCGCAATGCGGGCATGCGGCTTCGCCTTCGGGCAATTCATGCATACATCCCATACACAAATGTTGTTCCATCGTTTGTCACTCCTATTCTAACGACTGTTTGAGTTTTTGCTGACGGATATCTTTCCCCACGCAAACCAGCGGCTCAAACAAGCCGGTTATGCGCGAAGCGATCTGCTCCCCGTAGCGCTCGGTCATCTCTTTATGATTGAGGTTGGTGCTGATGATGGTCGGCTTTTCCGCCATCAACCGCCCATTCACAATATTATAAAGTGCCGACGTGTAGAACGGGCTGGCAAATTCTGTACCCACGTCGTCTAAAATCAGCAAATCGCAATCAAGCAACACGTCCTCGGTGTTGCCGTCGGCACGGCCGAAATGCTCGCGTTCAATACGGTGTAACAACTGTTGAACCGGTCCGTACACCACCGAATACCCTTTAGAAAGCACCACGCCCGCAATGGCAAGCGACAAATGCGTTTTACCGACGCCTGTCGGTCCGCGGAGCAGTAAACTGTCGTCTTGCCCGTCAAAATTTTCGGCGTAGGCGCGACAAAATTCAATAACCTGACGCATTTGTGCGCGCGGCGCAATGCCGGTTCGTCCGTCGGCTTTTGACGAATAATACGACAGCGACAAATCGTCAAACGATGTCGGGCGCATCGCTGAAACATCGGACAACGCCAAACTCGAATACTCACGGATCAACCGCTTTAAGCATTCACACGGCTGACCATTTACATACCCTGTATCCTCACAAAGCGAACAGGTATACTGCGGCTCAAACGTACCGCTTTCGACACCGAAGCGGCGCAAAACGGCGGCCAGTTCTTCTTGTAACGCCAAATTCTCAGTTTTGATCTCTTCCACTTGTTGCTCGATATTCCATTTATTCAAGATGGCTTGTACCACCTTGGTGGAGGATTTTGCCAACGCCTGCTCAATCTCGCAGACGCGTGGCTCTGCCTCGCGAATACGGCGTCGGGCAGTAGCCGCCCGCAGTTGCGCGTTATCACGTCGTTCGCGCAAGGTCGTTATGGCTTTTTCATAGACTTCACGATCAAACATAAACAGCTACTCACCTCTTTTTCTTACGATAGACCGGCACGTATTGCTCAATCATATTCTCATATTCCGTCGTTACGGCCGACGGTTCTTTTTGGGATTTCTTACCCGTGATTTGTGCTACTTTTTCAGGCGTATCGGCCCCTTGGCTGTGCCAATTTTCCAGCACACGATCCATATAACGCGTTTCAAATTTGCCGGTCTTTTCCAAGCATACGTCATATGCTTTGGCCAGTACCTCATCGGAAATCTGCCATTGGCAAATCCATTTTTCCGCCGAACGCATTGCTGCTGCTGTGGAAAGCGGTTTCGGCAACGCACAAACCGCCTGCACACGCAGAACTGCTTGCTCACACCGCTCCAAATAACACAAATGCTCTTCAGCGGCTTCCATGGTCAGCAAACCGCGTTCTGCCCAGTCTAATGCGATCTTTTCAATATATCGCATGTTAAAGTGCTCGGTCTGTGCCGCATACCCGACTACCATCAAAAGAACAGCCGCCGGCATACCGACCGTTTCATATAAGTACAGTAACGTTTCCGCGTCACCGTTGGAAAGCGGACGTCCCATGCGAGCGCTGACTTCCACCAACAGCCCACCGAATTCTTCGTCTTTTTTCTGACGACGAATCACTTCGGTCATTTGCGGCTTGACCGCCTTAGGCCGTGCGACCGTCTTGGTTGACGGTGTTACCGTTACCGCTACCGTTTCCGGTACCGTCGGTGCTACGGGCGGTACAACGTGTTCACCCTCCAGCACACCGGCCGAAATCCAGTACTGCAACGCATCCAAACAATCCGATTCGCGCTCGCCGATTGCTTTTGAACAGGCGGTGGCGTCGAACACGCCTCCGTTACGGGACACGTGAAGCAATACCTTCCATTGCACCGTACCCGCTAACCGCAAATGACGGTCTACGACCTCTTCCGGCACTGCAAAGACGTGTCGCATCATGGATGCGTTCCAAAAATACTCTGCCATCGTGTCCCTCCTTTCATAATCCGACTACGAAAAATACCCACTCTATTATAAACACCTTTTTAGTCGAAACGCAAGAGGTTTTTGTGTTTTCATGCGAATCCGCAAAAATATCAGTTGATTTTTTCGCCGAAATATGCTATCGTAAGGTTGTAAAGCAAAGGAGGTGCTTGAACCATGGCTTTCAAAATCACTGATGATTGCATCAACTGCGGCGCTTGCGCCGAAGGTTGCCCGACCGAAGCGATCTCCGAGGGTGATGGCAA
>JAZOQQ010000142.1:0-2870 GCA_045656165.1 Acutalibacteraceae bacterium | reverse complement strand
GTTAGACATCGACTCAAATTTACCCGTCACGTCGACAATGCCGTCGCCGAACAACATCTCGTCCAGTTTATCCAGCGCCGCCACTAACGAGTAGTTGCGCCCGCCGTTTACGAACACCTTGTCACCGACCGAACGGATCACGTAAGTGTCGCGGTCGTTTACCGCTTGTACGCCGTCGCGGCGGCAATCGCCCACTACGATCTCGCACGCTTGCTCGTAAAAGAAATAATCGCGGTACCATTTCACCGTCATACCCGTGACGGCCTTGATCTTGTTTGCCAGTTCTACCGCACGGCGTACCACCAAATGCGAAACGTTAAACTCCGGCATGACGATCACGTATTCGGCAATGTCGTGACCATTGACCGTGATCTGTTTATCGGTTTGCTCATCTTTGGTCTTGGAATTGACCAGTTCGTTGACAACCTCTTCCATCGTTTACGCCTCCTCGTTGTTCAAAAACGTAATGAGTTGACCCGGCTTTTGGAACAAATGCAGGTATTCAATGATAAACGACCCGCGATCGTTGCCCCAGTAATCGCCGTCCAGGTTCGGACGTTTGATGCCGAGCACGCGGTTGTCCGCATCGTCGGGCAACCGTGCGTAGTTCGCACCCACCAACATACTCAGAATGAAGTAGTGCGGCTGTTCGTACAAGTACGCGTATTCCGTGTCTTTAAACACGTAATGTAAATATTCCTTACCGTCTAAGAAGAAATACACGTCGGTATCGGTCCATTCCGCCGCAATGGTGTGGAATTCGTTGTTCAAGGATTTTGAGCGGTCGTACTGATAATGGTACCGCCAATCCTTGCGGTCGTCGTCTTGGCGGGTGTGGAATACGTGGTCGCGCGTCACACGGCAGGGTTCACGCGTGGTGCCCACGCGCGGCGTCACGTCCAAGATCCATTCGTGAATGCACGCCGAAAAGTTATCCGCAAAACTTTCACATTCCGCAATGTCAAATTCCAGACGTTGCTTTTTGTCGGAAAACAGCCAAAAATCGTGCCAAATTCCCTCGCCGTCGGCCAAACGACAACTAATCTCCATAAAGCCCTTCACAAATTTGATCGACTTGGAAGTGTCCGCCCACGCGCCGTAAAACGTTTTGTCGTCGTGCGTGGCGGTCATGTATAACTTGCTGTCTTCCACCCGCAAATTTTCGGGACGGTTGGAACGTGCGGTGCTCATACCGTACCATTGCCCGTAGGTCTTGCCTTGGTCATAATTGAGCGTGCGCCACGTCTTGTCGTCAAAGGTATCGAAATCGTCGCAAAACGCCATGTGATATCCGTTGGACATGCTCTCAAAGGTGCCGGTTTTATCCATAACGCCGTCACCGAACAGCATCGCACCCAACGCATCCAGCGCCGCAACCTGTGAATAGTTGCGCCCACCGTTGACAAACACTTTACTGCCGACGGTTCGCACTGTGTAGGTATCGCGATCGGCAACGTCTTCCACGCCCGCGCGGTCGCAATGGGCGACAACGATCTCAAACGGACTCTCGTCAAAGAAATAATCGCGGTGATAGGTTACCTTGGCGCCCGTCGCTTTGTTGATTTTGTCACACAACTCTTCCACTCGTCGCACGACCAAATGGGAGATGTTGTAACGCGGCAACACAAACACGTACTGTGCTACGTCGTTGCCGACAACGGTTATCGGTGTTTGACTCATATCCAAAACCCCCTTGTTATCCCCATTTTAACATGTTTGTGCGTGAATGCAACCGTTATCGCGAGAAAAGACACATAATGAATATTGGCGTCCAAATTCTCCATGCCTACGGCGTTCCTTGACACCCTGCCGCACGAATGCTATACTAAAGGCAATAACGGAGAGGGGGATACACATGAAGCGATTGTTGACAGCGCTTGGCTGTATACTGCTGACACTTTCTTTACTGTTGTCGTTTGCGGCTTGTCAGCCGAGCATCGACAAGAATGAGGGCGAAAAATCGCCGCAAAGTACCGGCGTCACTACCACAACAACCACCACAACCGCCGGTTCCGACGGCGGCACAACGGAAAACACCTTAAATGTGCAAACCAACAAAAATCCGTCTCAAAATGCCGACGCGTCGCAAAATGTCACGACACCCGCATCGGGTGGTCGTACCATTGAACAGGCCGTACGTCAATACTTGGACGGTATGTCGGTCGGCAACTCTGCCAAAATGCTGGAAGTGATGGCGGATGGCGCGGTTCGGCGGTATATGAACCACTATAACGTGACCACCGTTGCGGCGCTGGCCAAGGCGATGGATGCTGAGTTTGATCCTGCCGATGCCTGCACGGTCGGTAACGTGACGATCAAAACGATGGAATTCGGTACACCTAAAGTGGTGGATCGCGCAACCTACATCAAGCACTTGGAAGACACCTATGGTATTGCACCAAGCGATTACAGCGAGGTGGTCGTCGTTGAGATCGTGGCCGAACTTGACGGGGAAGAGAGTACCGCACTGAGTGGATGTATCCGACAAAACAATATGTGGTACTTGGTCTTCGGTGCCATGTAATACCAACCAATATAAAAACGCGCCGCTTCGTTTGAAGCGGCGCGTTTTGCCATTTTACGTGTCGATTTTTTAGAACAATTGCACAAGAAACGCGCGCAAAATTTTTCACGCTTTTCAGAAAACCACCAAAAACCGCTTGCTTTTTACAAACGGTATTGTTATAATGTATAGTGTATAAGCATATCTATGCGTTTTGAAAGGGGTCTTGTTATGTTTCGCAAGCAAGAATGCGTCGCCATGCTGTTGGCAGGCGGGCAGGGCAGCCGTTTATACGCGCTGACGAATACCGTGGCCAAGCCGGCGGTGCCCTATGGTGGTAAATACCGCATTATTGATTTTCCGCTTT
>JAZOQQ010000141.1:0-4449 GCA_045656165.1 Acutalibacteraceae bacterium | reverse complement strand
ACCGCTTGGCCTCCGACTTCCCTGTGGACATGTTCCCGCGCACCGCACACGTCGAATCGGTTGCCACTTTACGTCGGAAAAGGAGTTAACGATGAATTATACCGAAATTGATATAGAAAATTGGTCGCGCCGCGATCTGTTCACCCTGTATACCACCGATCTGCGTATTGTGATGAATTTAACGGTGGATATTGATATTACCAATTTGTTGGCGTTCGCCAAACTGCATGGGCTGAAATTCTATCCCGTGATGATTTGGGTAGTCTCCAAACTGATGAATGCACGCGACGAGTTCAAATATTCGCTGCGTCCCGACGGCCGTTTGATCAAATGGAACAGTATTTCACCCTCTTATACCGATTTTGATCCCGAAACCGAGACCTTTAATAAATTCGTTACCGAATACTGTGACGATGTCTTTGCGTTCTGTGAGCGTGTACAGGCCGATCGCGAAAAACACAAAGGGAAAGTCGGCTTCGTGCCGGATCAACCCGAAAACGTGTTTGACATTTCTTGCTTGCCGTGGACACGCTATTCCGCGTTGGATCTGCACATTTACGGTGATGGTAAATCGCTGTTTCCCATCGTGATCTGGGGAAAATACGAGGAAAACGAAGGGAAGACCGTGTTGCCGGTTACCATGCTGTTCCACCACGCGTGCGGCGACGGTTACCACCTCTCGCGCTTCTTCAATGAACTGCAAGAATTAATAAACTCGTTGTAACAGAAAACCCGTAGCCAACGGCTACGGGCTTTTTTTATAAACTTTTGAGCAGGTCAAATGCTTGCTGTTGTACCAGGTTTAATTTTTTGTTTTTGTGAATAACTATAGAATTGGTGCGGATGGCATCCAAATGTTCCACAGCGATCTCACGCAGTTGCCCTCGCTCGATATATTCGCGTACTACGCTGTCCGGTAAAAACGCGATGCCGAGGCCCGACAGCGTGGCGGTGATCAGCACTTGATTGTTGACTGCGTCAATGGTGGGGCGTACGTGCAGGTTATGTTCGTGCAACAGTTTTTCCAAATGATCACGCGCGAGATTGCCTTGCTCACGTAACAAGAGCGGATATTTGACGAATTCTTTGAGCGTCAGGCGATCCTTCACCGCAAAATCGTGATGTGCCACCGCCACCAGTTGTTCCTCTTTAAACGGTTGCGCCAACAGAACAGGGGAGGTGATCTCGCCGTCCAAAATAGCAAAATCCAAGTTGCCGTTTTCCAGTTCTTTTTGAATGGCCGCCGACGGTTTGATGATGATGTGAGGGCGCAACTCTATGTGCTGCTCGCGTAATGCTTGCATAAACTTCGGTATGACCGTTTGACCTAACGTTAGAGCCGAACCGATACGCACGCGTGGCGTCTTACCGCGCGATTCCGCTAAGTTTTCAAAATCCTCAAAACCTGTTAAGATCTCTTTTGCTTTCATCAACAACTCTTTGCCGATATCCGTTAATACCAGTCGCTTGTTGATACGTTCAAACAGTTCCACGTTATATTGTCTTTCCAATTCCGCAATCGTTTGCGAAACGGTTGGCTGTGCGATGTACAACGATTCGGCGGCTTTGGTCACAGAGTTATTGTGCTCGCATACGCTGACAAAGATTTTTAAATGGCGTATTGTCATAAAAAACCTCACATAATAAAAATACTATAAACTTTATTGCATTATACTATTTTACTTATAATCTGTCAAGTGCTATACTCTATCGTGGCAGAACTTGGAGATTCTGAAGAAAAGGAGAGAAACGGATGGCTTCCATGCTGGCTTTTTGGGATCAAATGACGGCGAATCCGCTGTTGTTTATTGCCGTTACGTTGACGCTCGGTGTTATTTTGGTCAATGGCTGGACCGATGCGCCGAATGCGATCGCGACTTGTGTAGTCACGCGTTGCATGTCACCGCGCGCAGCGATTTTAATGGCAGCGGTATTTAACTTTCTCGGTGTGTTCGTGATGACCATGGTCAATGCCACCGTGGCGGAAACCATCACCAAAATGGTGGATTTCGGTCCCGATCCCGATCAAGCGATTATTGCACTCAGCGCGGCGTTGTTTGCCATTGTGTTATGGGCAACACTGGCTTGGGTGTTCGGTATTCCCACCAGCGAAAGTCATGCGTTGATCGCCGGCCTCACCGGCAGCGCCATCGCCATCAGCGGCAGTTTTGCGGCTGTCAACGGCGGTGAATGGATCAAAGTGTTATACGGCATCGTGATTTCGGTTATCCTCGGTTTCGGATCGGGTTGGTTGGTCTGTAAAGGTGTGACCGCGTTGTTTTATAACGCGAATCGTCCCAAAACCGAACCGTTCTTTAAAGGCGCGCAGATCGTCGGTGCGGCATCCATGGCGTTTATGCACGGTGCACAGGACGGTCAGAAATTCATGGGCGTCATTCTCTTGTGTGTCTATATGTCAAACGGCGATTCTCTGCCGAATGACTTGGACATCGTCGGCGATTATATGTGGCTGATGATCGTCTGCTCGGCAATCATGGCGCTCGGCACAGCCATGGGTGGTAAAAAAATCATCAAATCCGTGGGCATGGATATGGTAAAACTGGAAAAATACCAGGGCTTTTCAGCCGATATCGCGGGTGCTTTATCCCTGCTTGTTTGCTCGGTATTTAGTTTGCCTGTTTCCACCACTCATGCAAAAACCATGTCGATCATGGGTGTCGGTGCGGTAAAACGCGTGTCGGCTATCAATTTCGGTGTGGTAAAAGAAATGGTGTTGACATGGGTGCTGACATTTCCCGGTTGCGGATTGGTCGGTTTCCTGATGACAAAATTGTTTTTGGCCATCTTTTAAAGAAAGGATGTTGACGTATGGCAAAAGGTGATAAATTTTATTTTGATAATTTCGTCGAAGGCACGCGTTTTTCGCAGCAGGCCGCCAATTTTTTGGTGCAATGCTTAGAAGAGTATGATCACGCGCATTTGGCGGACAAGCTGACCGCTATGCACGAATATGAGCATGGTGCCGATATTAAGAAACATGAAATGTCTGCAGCTCTTGCCAAGGCGTTCGTGACCCCGATCGACCGCGAAGATCTGGATATGCTCAGCCGTGAACTGGATGACGTAACCGATCTGTTGGAAGAGATCTTACAGCGCTTTTATATGTATGATGTTCGCACGGTGCGTCCGGATGCTATTCTTTTTGCTCAGCATCTTGTCAAAGCGTGTGATTTGTTGGTTGCGATCATGGAGGAGTTTCCGAACTTCAAGCGTTCCAAAAAGTTGCGCGAGTTGGTCATTGATTTAAACAGCGTAGAAGAGGAATGTGACCGCTTGTTTATCACCTCGATGCGTGATCTGACCGTTACGGCGGAGGATACCTTATCGGTGGTTTCGTGGCGCAAGATCTTTGAGTGCTTGGAAGCGTGTGCCGATGCGTGTGAGCATGCCGCTGAATGTGTTGGCTCGGTTATCATCAAAAATACGTAAATGCAGAACATCATCCCATGTCGTTTGCGACTTGGGCCGATGTTCTTTTGTCAAATTGTCAAAAGGAGTTATCAAAGCATGGACATTTTCTCAATCTTTACCTTGTTGGGCGGCTTGGCGTTCTTCCTATACGGCATGAACGTGATGTCGGGCGGTCTTGAAAAACTGGCGGGTGGTAAACTGGAGTCTGCCTTAAAACGTATGACCTCCAGTGTGTGGAGCAGTTTGGGACTGGGCGCCGGTATTACCATTGCCATTCAGTCTTCCTCGGCTCTCACGGTCATGTTGGTCGGTTTGGTCAACTCCGGTATTATGGATATTTCCCAAACGGTCGGCATTATCATGGGCTCCAATATCGGTACGACGTTGACGGCGTGGATCCTCAGTTTATCGGGCATTGAATCGAATAACGTGTGGATCAATTTATTTAAGCCGGAAAACTTTTCGCCGCTGATCGCGTTGCTCGGTATTTTACTGACCATGCTTTCCAAAAAAGATTCCCGCAAAAGTATCGGTAATATTTGTCTCGGTTTTGCGGTGTTGATGTACGGCATGGAACTGATGAAAGTGTCGATGGAACCGCTTGCGAAAAGCGAACAATTTGCCGGTATCCTGACAGCTTTTAATAATCCCATTTTGGCAGTGCTGATCGGCGCGGTGTTTACGGGTATTATTCAAAGTTCGGCAGCTTCGGTCGGTATTTTGCAAGCGCTGGCGATGGGCGGTGGCATCAGTTACGGCATGGCGATCCCGATTATCATGGGCCAAAATATCGGTACGTGTGTAACGGCGCTCATTTCCAGTATCGGCGTCAGCAAGAACGCCAAAAAAGTTGCGGCGATTCACCTGTCCTTTAACATTATCGGTACCGTCTTGTGCTTGATTTTGTTCTACGGTATCGATGCGATTTTCTCCATTCCATTTATGGATCAAGACGTGGATGCGGTGAGCATCGCGCTGATTCATACGATCTTTAACGTATTTGTTACGGCTGTCCTG
>JAZOQQ010000140.1:0-5158 GCA_045656165.1 Acutalibacteraceae bacterium | reverse complement strand
CCGCCGTCTTCTGACAAGCGGAACAAACGGTCATAGATGCGCAAATCAAACCGCGCGTCGATATACCGGCTGACAACGTAAAACACACCGAGCGCCACCACCAGCAGCGCAATGGTCTTAAGTGTGCGCAAAAAGTTTTCGCGCGCTTTGAGCCGTGCATCGATCAAATAATACACCGCCAAGGCAATGGCAAACGCCAGCAGCGCGGCGCGTTTAGCCGACAAGAACACCGCCGCAAACTGCAGCACGATCACGGCCGCGCGCCACCGCTTGTCGGTCATAAATTGCAGGGCAAACGGGAACAGACCGAGCGAAAAATAAATATCGCTTCGCGTCATGCTGTTGACATCGTCAAATTGCATCGTGGCACTCGCGTACACGTTAAGCAGCAAGCAGCCGAAATATCCGATGAGAATGAGCTTTTTACCCTTTTCCGATTGCTCGGAGCACAGATAAAACGTCCAAAACACCAGCGCCGCATACGGCAGCATTAAAAATCGGTAAACCAGCGAGATCGAAAACGCGGTCGTGGTGTGGATCAGCGCCAGTAAAAACACCAGCACCACGTAGATAAAGGTGGAAACGAACGGTGCGCGCAGGCGGTACCGTGGGTTTTCTAAAAAAGCAAACAAGAAGATCGGGTAGTACAAAAGGGAAATGATGTTCCAAATGCCACCCTCTGCCGTGGAATCCGTGTCGTTACCTCGGAGCACTTTCAACACAGAAAATGCCGCCAACATAAGGGCTAACAACAGAAACCGCGCCTGCTTATGTTTATCGTGATACTCTTTGATCCGTATCGTATCGTTCACTTGCTCTCTTCCTTCCGAAATTTACCCGATGGCGTTTTCCAAATACTCTTTTGCTGCCTGCCGGTCCCGCTCGATCTGTTCGTTGATCCGCTCAAAATCCGACGGCTCGTACGTTATGCTCTTGCTCGTGTCAATGTCAAAATGCCGCATCAGCGACTGAATCCGCGTGGGCATCGTTCCGCCTGCGAGCGGCAAAAACGGCTTGTTGTACACCACCGACATCGCCACACCGTGGAACGAGGTCGCCACCACCATTTGAGCGTGGTGCAGCAGGTACAAGAACTCATTCGGAGATGCATCGTAGATGACCTGATCGGCACCGACCTTTTTGAGATTTCCCAGATTGATGGACACGATCGGCAAGCCGGTCTTTTTCTTTAAGTCCGCCAGTTGTTCGGCAAAAGCCGCGTTCCAATCGATGATGTAGGTCAAAATGTATTGCTTGTGTTTGAGTTTTGCATACGGTGTTTCCAACGTTTCCCACTCCTCACGGGATTTGAGAAACACGGGGTCGATATGCTGATACACCGGTTTATCGGTGAACGGCTTGACAATATCCACCACGGTATCTTCTCGAACCGAGACCGCCTCGTATTGACCGATAAGCTCCGCAAAGCGGGCTTTGTTCCCCTCGGGGATCTTCTCATTCCCCATGCTGGCGGCGTAGGCGATCCGTTTGGCACCCTCGGGCGCATACGCCAAGAACAGATCCTCGTGCATCGCCACCGGATTCCACACCTGATCACTGCCCGACAGGTACACGTCCGCCTGCGGCGGATTCGCGAAAAGTTCTGCTTTATCGTGGTAAACGATCTGGTTTTGGGTGTCGCGCGCAAACTGTCGAAGCTTGAGCACGCGTTGTTGCATTCTCTTTTTGTACGGCAACAGCAGCAAGCCTTTGATACGCGTTTTCAGCACAAACCGCTTGGAACGGCGTTTCCCCCGCTGTGCCAAGGTGACGTAGCTCACCTCATGCCCCAGTTTTGTTAAAAAGGAATACAGACCGCACGACTGGAACAACGCGCCGTAATTGTTTTTGGAGTTATTAAACGTGGAAACAACGATCTTCATAATCTGCTCCCTTTCCTATTTTTACGCTTTACGTGATAGGCGATAAGCGAAACAGACCAACCGATAGATCACGGGATAGCGTAACACGTATCGCAAATAATTTTTTAACGCCTCCTTGGCGCTTTTACTTTTCTTAAGATGAATATCACCAAGCGACAAACGACGCTCTTTCAGATCGGCAAATACGACGGACGGCTTGTAACAGCACCGCATACCAACCCATAAAAAGTTTTGCATGATAGCCGACATCATATAGCGGCACAGCGCATTGTCCGAATGGGCCTCGCGATATTCACGCAGTTTTGATAAAAAGATCAACATTGAAACGTAGCATCGGTATTCACGTGTTTTTTCATTTCCGTACGTACCGCGGTTTTGAAACAAGGTCGAGGTAACTGATGTATCGTTTTGTCTGTAAAAATACAGTGGTAATTTTGAACGCCCCACACGAGAGGTACTGTTCGTGTAATAAAAGCTAAACAGCAAGTCTTCATTGTTGGTCATGCCTTCATTAAAGAGAATGCCTTCGTCATCTAAGATGCTTTTTTTAAAAATGACGCCCTGACTTCCGCAGGGACCATACGAGTCGCAAAGCACAGTGCTTTCACGTAAGCGGGCATCGCTTACCGTACAAACGCGGTTGCGGTTCCCTGATTTTTCAAAATAAAATCCATCCAACTGATTTTCAAGCACATAGTTCATAACCACAGCGTACGTCAGTGGAGCAATGGCATCATCGGCATCCACAAACGCAAGATATTCCCCCGACGCTTTTGCAATTCCTAAATTGCGGGCAGAGGATACGCCGCCGTTCTCCTTGTTGATCTTTTTAAACACAGGATTCGAAGAGCAGAAAGAGTCGATGACAGCCTCTGTGCCATCGGTGGAACCGTCGTTTACAATCAACACCTCGTAATCCTGCTCCGACAGCCCTTGCTCTGCCAAAGACGCAAGACATTCCCCTAAAAATTCCTCTCCGTTATATACCGGAACGATAACCGATAACAGCATATTCCCTCTCCTCACAATCGTTCGTTAAAAATATCCACGTGAGCTTGTGCCATGCCCTCCGTCGTGTAGGGCGCGATGACTTTCAAACTGTTTTCACTCATGGCGGCACGCAGGGCATCGTCCTGCATGACCGTTTGTATCTTCTCGGCAAGCGCCGCCGCATCGCCGACCGGCACGACGTAGCCGTTTTCGCCGTCGGTAATCAGTTCCTTTGCCGCAATACAACGGTCGGTGGAGATTACCGGCAGACCGCACGCCATCGCCTCGTTGATGACCAAACCCCAAATATCCTTGCGAGTCGGGTGGACCAGCAGATCCGCCGCTTGATACCACTCTCGCAGAGTTTCTTTGTTCATAAAATCCACAAAGTGAACGTTTGACAGCTGATACCGCTCTTTCATAGCCATATACTCGGCAGGTGGCTCGCCGCCGATCAGATAAACACCCACCGTGTTATCCACTGCCCGCAGCGCTTCGAGCAGTACGTCAAACCCTTTGAGCGGAATGAATCGCCCAACGGCGAGGATTGCCTTGCTCTCTTGTATGCCGAGTCGCTCCCTCAGCTGTTGCTTTTCGTTTTCGGTCGGTACGCATTCGAGAAGCTCCGCGCGTTTGACCGACGAAAACGGATAGGTGTGCAGCTTGTGTGACGGTACGCCGAGATCGCAGAGATAGTCGTACAGTTCCCTGCAGGTAATGAACAACGCCTTGGCACTTGACACCAGCACCTTTTTCAAGCAACGCTTTAGGAAAGGATCGCGTTTATTATAACCGCCATCGAATTCGATGCAATAGGGTATGCGATGAAGCTTACAATACAGGATCGCCACGATCACAGCGGGTGACGCATACCCGGAAAAGAGCACCATATCGAAGGGGTTTTGTTGGATATAGCGGGCAATCGCAACACCCACGCTTTCGCTGTTCCCCCGCGGTTTGAGGTCCAAATACACCTCGGTAAAACGGCGGGTGGTATCCCCCGTCCACCGATCGTCACGGTCGGACAATTTTTGCCGTTCGTAGGCAACCGTCAGATCGTATACGCGCCCCAGCTCGTTACAAAAATCCACGCGGTACGGCGAGGCAAAATTTGTCACAAACAACAGTTTTTTCACCGAGGTTCCTCCTTGTATCCGTTATCGCTGCGTATACAGCGCCACATACTGTTCAATCATCGCGCGTTTATCCGGCTGCAGGTCAACTTTCAGCGGCAGGTCACCTGCCTGTATGCGCCGAGCCAGCGCTTCAACATCCCCGCACGGTACCACGTTTTGGGGCGGCACGCTTTCCACGCTGCCACCGGTACGGTAGGTAATAACCGGTGTACCGCACGCTTGCGCTTCCAAGTTCACGGTCGGGTAATTATCGTTATACGTCGGGTTGACAAACACATCCGCCGCGGTATAGATCTCGGCGAGTTCCTTGGTGCTGTTGGTGCGGGTAATGCCGATAATGTTAGCGGGAAGTGCCGCTTGTTGTTCAGCAGTAAGCCCCACCAGCACCACCTGATAAGAATCACGCAAGCGGTCGGCAAGCTTATAAAAATCATACAATCCCTTACCGGCGCTCCAGGCGCTTGCTACACCAAGTACCATGGTTTTGTCTTGCAACCCATGCCGCTCGCGGAAATCACTCGCGGTCGGTTTAAATGTGGCGGTATCAATACCGTTGTGAATGACTTTAATGGGGTACTCGCCCAAAAACGATCGGGCGGCCAAATCGCCAAGCCACTGTGACGGCGTGACGACCGTTAGATTCGGCACACCGCAAAATGCTTGTTTTTTTAAGTCATAGTTGCGGCGGCTGTGATCGGTATAACTCGACGGATATCGCCGATATTTCGGGCAATCAAAACACGTGGTCTTCCACTTGTCGCAACCGTTTAGATTGGTGCAATGGCCGGTAAAGGGCCAACAATCATGAAGCGTCCAAACCACCGGTTTCCCCGCTTGTTTTAAGTAATCAAACAGCACGCCCACATGCACGTAATACCCATGCAAGTTGTGCAGGTGAATGACGTCCGGGTTGTACGCCTTGACCTGTTCGATAAAGCGCTTGGTCGCAATTTTGTTACCAAAACCCGCCGTGTCAAACAAGCGTGCTTTTACACCGTCCAGACGTACGCTTACGTCATTTCCGATGCGTATCGCGTACTCTTGATAGGGTGCGGGCACTTGCTCACGGCCGTATCCGATACGGCAGTCGTGCCCCGCTTCGGTCAACGCCGTGGCAATATCCGTGCAAATTCTTCCGGTACTGCGGAT
>JAZOQQ010000139.1:0-7490 GCA_045656165.1 Acutalibacteraceae bacterium | reverse complement strand
CTGGCAACAACCTATCTGTTTGATTTTGACGGTACGCTGGTGGATTCCATGCCGTCTTATATTGAGGCCATGTTGGGCGTGCTGGATGAACGTGGTGTGCCGTATCCGTCTGATATCGTCAAAACCATCACGCCGCTCGGTATCGTTGGTACAGCGAAGTATCTAATCCGTATTGGTTTGGATATGACGGTGGAGGAATACCTCACACATGCCAAAGCGGCCCTGTACGATGCCTATTGTTATCGTATTCCTGCCAAACCGCACGTAGTGGAGGTGCTGCGCGAGCTTAAGGCGCGCGGCGCGAGTTTGCACATATTGACGGCCAGCCCGCATCTAACGCTGGATGCTTGTCTTAAGCGTCTTGGTATTTACGATTTGTTCGACAACGTGTGGTCATGTGAAGATTTTGCAACGACCAAAGCTGATCCCAATATTTATCGTTTGGCCGCTGATAAGATCGGAAAACCGATTGATGAGATATTGTTTTTAGACGATAATTTGGATGCCGATCGAACGGCAAAATCTGCCGGCATGCGCGTGTGTGGTGTCTACGATGAATCGTCGGCAGATTACGTACAAGACATTAAGAATGTTGCCGATCATTACATTTACGATTTTTGCGAATTGCTATAAAAAAAGCACCCGTCGTGACGGGTGCTTTTTTTATTCAGTCGGTTTGAAGGCGGGCATCAGTTGCAGCTTGAACAGGTTCGCCGCGTGTTTGCGATCAATGAGCGCTTTCTTTTCGGGATCGTTTATCACGCCTGTGCGGATATAGACATCCAGTTCCGCATACGTAAAGCCCAAATTCTCCTCGTCGGTTTTTCCGCACAAACCATCAATGGGCGTTTTATCTACCAGTTCACGAGGAAGTCCCAATAAGTAACCGATTTCTTTCACTTCGGTTACCGTTAAGTTGGACATAGGGGAAAAGTCCCCTGCCGCATCACCGTAGCGGGTAGAGTAACCGACCCAATCTTCCGAGAGATTACAGGTGTTGACAACGCGTCCGTTGACCGATTGGCTGACTGCATAGAGCGTTGCCATGCGAATGCGGGGAGGCAGGTTCGTTTTGGCTTGTTCGGAAATCGCTAAATCGGCAGGCAAAGCCGCCGCTAAGCCGTTAACGGCGGCTTGAATATTGACTTCGTAGTGGCGAATGCCAAGATGGTTGACCAGCCGATACGCCATATCAATGTCGTGCTGTACGCCTTGCGGCATTAATACACCGATCACGCGATCACGCCCCAGTGCCTCTACACAAAGCGCAGCGGCAACGGAACTGTCTTTGCCGCCTGAAATGCCGATGACCGCGTTGCATCCTTTGCCGTTTTCTTCAAAGAAGTGGCGGATCCATTCCACGCATTCTTCTTTCACTTGTTTTGCATTAAACATATCGCTTCCTACTTTCTGCCGAGTTTTGAGAACCATTTAAAGGTCATCGGCCATACCACGCCACCGATGACGACCATCAGAAAATACCGTACCAAGCGTGCACATAACACATGCGGGATTAACCATTCAAGCGGTGCGCGCACGACTTCTTTAACCAGTAATACGGCAACAAGACCGCCGACAATCTTAAGCAGTTGTGCCCACCACACCGCTTGGGTGGGGAAGTGCGTGAAATAGTGATCCACCGTGTAGACGGCGATCAAACCAAGTGCACAACCGGTAAGCGTAAACGCATTCTTTTGCGCGGATTCCAAGTTATGAATGTTTTCAGGTAAATACACTTCCGCGGGAAACTGATAAAACGTAACAAAGAACAAAAATGCCAGTACAAAAGCCGTCATCACACCGAGTAAGGTGTACATGATCTTCGGCGATTCGCTTGCTTTTTGAAACAGAGGATACCCGACAAAGATCATTAGCAAGGCCAAGACGATCGAAACGCCCACGTCAAGCGGCGTGTGTACACCAAGGTACAGCCGAGAGAAGGGGACTAACACACACAACGCGATCATAGCAATGCGCAGCGCGGTATTTTTATTCCAGCGGGCAATGCCGCCGAACAGGCCAACCGATGTTTGCGTATGTCCGCTGGGGAAGGAGTAACCGGATGCGGCTTCGCGCGCCGATTCCACAATGGTGAAATTCGGATCGCGTACCCATGGCCGCGGAAAGCGAAACAGCATTTTTAAGAACTGATTGATAACGGTTCCGAGAAACCCGATAGACAACAGAAAATATCCTTGGTACTTATTGATGCACCAAAACACGATCATGCCGACTGCCATGAAGATGAGTTCTTCGCCGCACAGCGTGATGACCGAGACGAGGGCGTCCAGTATCGGATGACGGATGGATTCCAGTGCGTATAAAACAGACATAGGTAAACTCCTTTATCGCAATATGGGTATTAGTATACCATATAAATCTTCAAAAGCCAATGCTTTAATGTTTTTGTCGTAGTTGCTTTGGCGTACGTCCCGTAAGTTTATAAAAGACACGGCGGAAATAAGCAGGAGAGGAGAAGCCGAGAAAACGGCTGATTTCCTCTACTGTTAGTTGTGTTTCCACCAGTAATTTTAAAGCGTGTTGAATGAGTACGTTGTTCTTGTACTCAATCGGTGTACAGTTAGTTGCCTTCTTAAACAAGGTGAAAAAACGCGATTCGCTAAACCCGCACATGGCGGCAAGTTGTGACACGTTAATCGGTTCCGCATAGTGTTGTTCCAAATGCGTAATAGCCGGCAAAACGGGACGTTCGGCGGAGGAAACAGGTGTTGGTAATAACAACGGAAAGACTTCGTCTAACAAACGGTAAGCGTCGGATAGCAACGCAAAGGAGATGCCGTTTTGAAATTGATCGTATAACCGATCAAAGTGTGCGGCCAATTGCGGAGCGTTTACCACCTGAAAACCGTATTCTTGCTTGGCATAGGGGTCTTGGAACTCACACGAAAGCGAATAAAACGAAATTTCCGGATTACCGTTCCAAATGGAATAGTAGGTGGTTCCTTTGGCAATGTAAAGGATATCGCCCGCGCCGGCGGAATAGGTGCGGCCTTTATAGAGAAATTCAACATGACCGCTTCGCACAAATCCCAAACAGGTATAGGGAAAATTTTGCAGTTCACCGGCGGTGTGGCTACGGTCATAATCGTAGCGTTGGATGGAAAAGGAACGGATAAACGGGTCCATAATTCACCTCAAAAAGTAGAATAGTATCCTTTTTCAGTAGTATAACGCATTGAAAATGAAAAGTCAACGGATTATAATGACGGTATAGGAGGGGTGCTATGAAACGGTTGCGCGTTATTCTGATTGGTCTTGGTCACGATCATGCTACGTCAATTTACGACAGCATGCTTCGCCAAACGGAGTTGTTTGATGTTGTTGGATTTGCCGTTCCCGAATCGGAACTTACCGATTTTTCCGAAAAGGTTGAGCGGTATCGCTCACAACTGCCTTTGTATACGGTTGAAGAAATTTTAACATTACCGAACATTGATGCGGCGGTTATAGAAACCGAGGAAGTTAACCTTACATATTACGCTCAGTTAGCGGCAGATCGCGGATGGCATGTTCACATGGATAAACCCGGTGGGCTGAATCTTGAGGCGTTTGACAAATTGATTGATACGGTCAAATCGCGCAGTTTAGCGTTTACTACCGGCTATATGTATCGTTTTAATCCGAAAATTTGCGAAGCACTGGAGAAGATCGACAACGGCGACCTCGGTGAAATTTACGCTGTTGAAGCGCACATGGATTGTGAACATCCTGTCGCCAAGCGTGAATGGCTGGGGCGCTTCCCCGGCGGTATGATGTTCTTCCTCGGCTGTCATTTGGTGGATTTGATCTACCGTATTCAAGGCCAACCGTTAGAGGTGTTGCCGTTGAACTGTTCTACAGGTGTGGATGCCGAGGATTACGGTATGGCCGTGTTCCGTTACCCTTGCGGTGTATCGTTTGCTAAAACGTGTTCTAACGAACCCGGTGGATTTGTACGGCGACAATTGGTGATCTGCGGCAGCAAAGGAACGATTGAAATCAAACCGTTGGAATCCTATACCACCGAACCGCACGATCATCGCGACAGCTATACCGTCATGCGTGAAACGTATGCCGACGAAGGGTGGAATACGTTTGGTGAGGTGAGTGAATCCGAGTTGTTTAATCGCTACGATACCATGATGCGCCATTTCGCCGAAGTGGTAAACGGCAAAGAGAACCCCTATTCTTACGAATATGAGCGAGCGGTTTACCGCTTATTGTTACAAGCTTGCGGAAAGGAAGTATGAGAGATGCAAACCAAACAAATCGTCTTTACTGCCCCCGGTAAAGCGGAATTACTAACCGTGGAATGCCCTGTTCCTGCTGCTCATGAGGTGACGGTGAAAATGGCCTATACCGCTATCAGTACCGGTACAGAGCGTGCGAATTTATCAGGTGATCTCAATATCAGTGCAGTTCACGCACCGGAGGAAGGGGAAGTGGCGCAGTTCCCGCGTATGCTCGGTTACAGCGGATCCGGTGTGGTCTATGCAGTCGGCGATGCCGTAACCGATTTGAAAGTTGGCGATCGTGTGGTCGTCACAACGTGTCTTCACAAAGGTTTTTGCAACGTGAACGCCGCCAATGTATTCAAAATTGAATCCGATGACGTTTCCTTACAGCAAGCGGCATTTTCCTACATTGCCACGTTCTCAACCGCGGCTATTCGCAAAACGCGGTTGGAAATGGGTGAATCTTGCGTTGTGATGGGGCAAGGGATTTTGGGCCTTTTCTCGGTGATCTTTGCCCGCGCCGCCGGTGCGTATCCTGTCATTGCGGTGGATCCGGTAGCGGCACGTCGCGAATTTGCGCTACAAATCGGCGCGGATTATGCGCTTGATCCCAATGCGCCGGATTTCGCCGAAACGGTTAAAACGCTTACAAACGGCGGTGCTAACACTGCGATTGAGGTGAGCGGGTTCGGTAAGGCGTTGGATCAGGTGCTGGATTGCATGGCAAAATTCGGTCGCGTGGCGTTGTTGGGGTGTACGCGCGACTCCAATTTTACTATTGATTATTATCGCAAGGTGCATTATCCCGGTATCACGTTGATCGGTGCTCATACAATGGCGCGACCACAAGATTCCTATCCGGATTTTTGGAACTCACGCGATGATATTTATACGATTTTGCACTTGCTTCAGGGCGGCCGCATATCCTTTGAGAATATCGTGTGCGAAGTCAACAACCCCAATGATGCCCCGCAAGTATATACCCGTCTGTTAAACGATCGTGCATTTCCGGTCGGCGTTTTGTTCGATTGGAACGCGTTATAAGAAAGGAGATCTATTATATGAAAGCCGTTTTAATTAACAAAGATCAAAGCTTATCTTGGAGTGATGTTCCCGATCCGATCATGAAGTCGGAAGAGGTGCTCGTTAAAATCGAATGTGCCGCCCTTAACCGTGCTGATCTCATGCAACGTGAAGGTAACTATCCGCCGCCTCCCGGTTGTCCCGAATGGATGGGCCTTGAGATTTCGGGCGAGATCGTTGAAATCGGCGAAGAAGCTGCTGCGAAATCTGACTGGAAGATCGGCGATAAAGTGTGTGCTTTGCTTGGCGGCGGCGGTTACGCGGAATACGTTACCGTGAAATACGACATGCTGATGCCTGTTCCCGAAAATTGTTCCATGATTGAAGCAGCCGCGCTTCCTGAAGCGTTTGCGACGGCGTATCTTAATCTGTTCATGGAAGGTAAAATTGAGAAAGGGAATACGCTGCTCATGAACGCGGGCGCCAGTGGCCTTGCCAGCGTAGTGATTCCGATGGCAAAAGCTTTCGGTATTCGTGTGATCACCACCGTGTTGTCGGATGAACTGGCCGAATCCATTCGTCATCTGAACGCTGACGTAGTGGTGAACACGCGTAAACAGAACATCGCTGAAGTATTGAAACAGCAATTGGAGGAAGGTCATCCCGTTGACGTGGCGATCGACTGCCTCGGTGGTGAGATCATGGGCGAATGCTTGCCTTACATGAGTCATGGAGGCCGCTGGATCATGATCGCAACGTTGGCGGGCGATTTAACACAAGTGAACCTGCGCAACATTTTTGTGCGTAACGTGCGTATTATCGGAAGCACCTTGCGTTCCCGTAAGCCCGAAGTGAAAGCACAGATTTTGGCATCGTTGGTACGTGACGTGTGGGCCAAAGTTTCTTCCGGCGAAGTGCGTCCCACTATTTATAAGGTTTTACCCATCACCGAAGCGGAAGCGGCACACGATATTCTCTATCGTGGCGAAAATGTCGGTAAAGTGGTGCTGACAGTCGGTTAATCCTTGACAAAACCACCCCGTGAGTGGTATGCTTGTCATGTTTCAAAGAGTTAAAAGAGAAACGGAACAACAAGGTAGCACTCTGCCTGTTTCTCCGTTTCTTCTTTTTTATCAAATGAGGTGTATGACCATGACCAAAGCCGAGCAAATCAAAAAGACGAAACTGTTTTTGTTCGATATGGACGGTACGTTGTATTTGGATGATACGTTGTACCCGTTTACTAAAGAATTGTTACAGGTGATCCGTGCGAGCGGTCGTCGCTATTTGTTTGTGACCAATAACTCTTCCAAAAGTGTGAAAGATTATATCATCAAACTTGAAAAACTCGGTATTCCCGCTACGTATGATGATTTCTTGACGTCTTCTCAGGCGGTAGCGTACTACCTCAAGCACCATCATGCAACCGCGCGATTGTACGTTTGCGGTACGCGGTCTCTCAAAGAAGAACTGGTTCGTGAAGGGTTTGCCGTGACGGATAACGTTGAGGAAACGGATTGCGTCGTGATGGGAAACGATTGGGAACTCACGTTCCAAAAATTGTATGATGTTTCCTACTTGTTGCTTACCCGCCCTGATATTCCGTATATTGCAACCAACTTAGATTACGTTTGTCCCACGTGGTTTGGCAGTGTGCCGGATTGCGGTAGTATCTGCGATATGCTGTATAATGTCGCCAAGCGTCGTCCGCTTTCGGTCGGTAAACCTTCTCCGTTGATGCCGCAACTGGCGATGGATCGCACCGGCATCACGGCTGACAACACCGCCATGATCGGTGACCGCATTTATACAGATGTCAAGAGCGGCTTGAATGCCGGCGTTTTGGCGATACTTGTGATGAGTGGTGAAACCACGCAAGAAATTTTGGATGCTTCCGAGGATCGCCCCGATCTCGTGTTGGAAAATGCGGGTGAAATTTTAGAGATATTGAGGGCGGAAATATGACGGTAAATGAATTGTTGCGCGGTGTGCATTGCACTTGTGGCAGACATCATACCTGTCCTATCGAAGCGGTGTATATTGAAAACGGCGCGATCAATCACTTGCGCGACTTGTGCCGTAGTGGCGAAAAGGTGTTGCTTGTTGCGGATGAAAACACGTATGCTGCGGCTGGCCGACAAACCGAGGACGCGTTATCACATACCGACGTAGTGCGGCAAATTTTCACCGGACATCACGTGTTGGTGCCGGATGAAACGGCTATTGCCGCTG
>JAZOQQ010000138.1:0-2847 GCA_045656165.1 Acutalibacteraceae bacterium | reverse complement strand
CAAGTGGAAGAACAGGCGTTTGCCATCGTGTATGAAAAGCAACCGAACGGGGGTAAACACCGCGCGGTCAATCGCGGGGTTGCGCTTGCACGGTACAACTATTTTTTGATTCTTGACAGCGATGATCGCTTGCACGAAAATGCGGTGGAGCGCATTCATGAATGGATCGCCGACATTGATGGACTGGAAGGCTTTGCCGGCGTGGCGGGGCTCAAAGGGAACAGGGGTGTCGCCATCGGCGGCGCACCTGCGACACCTTACGTTGATGCCACCAATCTGGAACGACGAAAGTACGGGCTGGCGGGTGACAAAGCAGAAATATACAAGACCGATGTTATGAAACAATACCCGTTTCCGGAGTTTGAGGGCGAAAACTTTTTGAGGGAATCTGCGGTGTGGGATCGTATCGCACTGGACGGCCTCAAACTGCGGTGGTACAGCGAGATTATCTACCAGTGTGAATATATTACGGACGGACTCACCAAAAATACTACCCTTACAACCTATGCTAAGAATTTTCAAGGGTATACTTTTTGCACCCTTCTGTATTTGGAGGCCTATACCGGTTGGCTCCGGCTTCACCGTTGCGGCGAGTTTTATATGGTTGCTCGTTTAAAAAATCTGTCGTTTAAACAAATCGCCGAGCGACTTAAGATTAGCGCTATTAGACTGATGATGGGAATCGCGTTGGTTTATGTTCATCGGATATACAAGAAATTGTTTAGAAAAAACAGGGGATAATGATGGTAAAAACCGTAAATAAAGACAGGAAATTGGTATGGATCTTCCTTGTCGTATTGCTATTACCGTTTTTTAGTATAACGACACTCTCCGATTCCATAGAGGGAGTTGTGTCCCAAACATGGCAAGTCGTGACGATGGTGTTTTTTGCTTTTTTGGTGTGTGTGGAAGCAACACGAATTAAGTTTAGCGGACCATTGGTGTGTTTTGCATTATACGAATTGACCGTGTTGGGAAGCACCTTTTTAAATCGCGGGTTCAGTCCGGGAATTCTGGTTACCACTGTGACGGCAATGTTGTTGTTTATCTTACTGCAGTCGTCTTATTATGAAGAGATACTGCGCGCTCTGGTGATCATTGTCACGATTAGTGTGTTGATCAATTTTCCTATTATGCTTTCCCGCCTTGATCAGATCAATCCGAAGTTTTTTATCGGCGGTAAAAATGCGCTTGGTATGTTTTTGATTCCCGGTGCGTTTTTGTTGCTGATCAATGCGTATACCCACAAAGAAAAAGCAGGAAAAGGTGTGTTCTTGGGAGTGGCGTTGTGCTTGCTGTCGGTTTTTATCGGCGCGAGCGGCACGGGAATCGTTGTTTCCATTATAACACTGATGCTGATTCTCCTTTCGATGAAAATTAAGCCGAGGAAGTGGTTGTGTCTCGTCGTGATCTTGGCTTTCTATGCGTTGTTCGTGTTGTTCTCTGATGACTTTTTCTTGACTGAACAATGGATATTGTTTACCGATATGCTCGGCAAAGACAACACCCTAACGGCCCGCTCAACGATTTGGCGCATCGCCAAAGAGTATATCGGTGAGAATTGGCTGTTTGGTGTTGGCCGTGGAGCGGAAATTGCGTTTATTGACATTTGGGAAATTCCCGTGATGTTTAACGAAGCCCACAACTTTATTTTGGAGATTCTGATGGAGGGCGGCGCTGTGGCGCTTACGTTGTACGCATTGTTCTTCGGCGGTACCGTCTATGGACTTGATATGAACGATAAAAAAGACAGAACGGTGTTTATCGCGCTGTGTGTCGTGTTGATAAATGGATTGACCGAGTCCAATTTAAACAACTTTTTTGTGACAATCTTGTTGGGAATCGCTTGCCGTTATTCGCAAGAAAATAAAAGAAAGAGGATAACCGATGAACAACCGACTTAAGGCGCTGAAATGGAATTCGGTGTTGGCGTTATGTTATCAGGTGATACTCGTCGTGACAGGGCTGATCCTGCCGCGATGTTTTCTATATTACTACGGCTCGCAAGTTAATGGCTTGATTACTTCCATTACCCAGTTCCTCGCCTTTATCAATATCTGCGATATGGGTATCAGCGCCGTTGTGTCTTCCGCTTACTATAAACCGTTGGCGAAAGGCGATACGGCAGACATCAGTCGTATCTTCGTGTATTCCAAGCGCTTTTTTAACGTGGTTGGTTGCATTCTGGCTGCATACATCGTCGGGTTGTTGATTATCTATCCAACGTTGATTAACAACGAATTCGGATATTGGTTTACTTTTACGTTGATCGCCGCGATGGGCATTTCGCATTTGGGGCAATATTTTGTCGGGATTTCCTATCAACTGTTGTTGAATGCCGACCAACGCTCTTACGTGCAGTTGCTTGTCAACGGCGGCAC
Organism: Acutalibacteraceae bacterium; assembly: GCA_045656165.1. Taxonomy (GTDB): domain Bacteria; phylum Bacillota; class Clostridia; order Oscillospirales; family Acutalibacteraceae; genus RGIG3009. The sequence continues at coordinate 466 of JAZOQQ010000138.1, read as the reverse complement.
GTTGATCTTGAACACGCTGATCAGCGTATTATTGATGGCGGTTGGCGCCAATATCCAACTGGTTAAGCTGGCCACATCGCTGATCTATTTGATACGTCCGCTGGCGATGTGGTTATATGTGAGTCGCCGTTATACGATTGATCACACGGTGCCGGTAGACGGCACGATGATTACACAGAAGAAAAACGGTATTATCCAGCACGTTGCTTATATGATCTATGAAAACACCGATGTGATGGTGCTAACGCTGTTTTCGTCTTTGGAAAACGTTTCCGTCTATGCCGTGTACACTTTGGCAACAGGCAGCGTCAAGCAACTTATCGTCGCGGCGACGACCGGCGTACAAGCCTTGTTTGGCAATATGATTGCCAACCGCGAGAAGGAAACGCTGTCTCGCTTTTATGCGTTCTATCATTGGGGGATCCATACCGTCAGCACCTTGCTGTTCACGGTTACGGGTCTGTTG
>JAZOQQ010000137.1:0-2586 GCA_045656165.1 Acutalibacteraceae bacterium | reverse complement strand
CATGTCCTCTTCTGAAGTGTTAGAAATAAAGGCCATTATTCTCCAGTTCGTCTAACAGGTCGCCCATGAAACCAACGTTATAGGGCGTAATAATGTAGGTGCAGTTTGCCACCTTTTTGATCTGACCGTTGTTGGCGTACGCAACACCGCTGAGGAAGTCCAGAATGCGGCGCGCCACATCTTTATTAGACGACTCCAGATTCAAAACGACGGTGCGTTTCGCGTTGAGGTGATCCGCTACCGCGCTGGCATCATCAAAACGCTCAGGTTTTACCAGTACGACCTGCAACTGCGCAGTCGCGTGGATGTTGACAACTTTGTTATTTTTGCGAGGTGCTTCGCCCTCTTCCTTTTCAGGTGCGCGAGACACGAACTCCGTGTCATTTTCCACGCCGATGGTTTCCTCGCTCGGATCGCCGAATAACCCTTCCAGTTTGTCTAAAAATCCCATTTTTAGTTCCTCCTGCTATGTTTAATGATACTGTCTTGCACCGAAGATCGCTGAACCGACTCGCACTAACGTTGAGCCCTCCAGCACCGCCTGGGCAAAATCAGAAGACATACCCATGGACAATACTTCCATAGTTACATTATCCACTTTTTTACCCCTGTTGTCAATAAACAGTTTATGCATTTCGGAAAAAATCGCACGTTTTTCCGCTTCGGATTCATAAATTGGTGGAATTGTCATCAATCCGCGCACGTGAATGCCGTCAAACTCCGCGATTTGCGCCAGCAGATCGGGTAACTCGGCGGGCGCGACACCGCTTTTGGATGCTTCGCCGCCGATGTTGACTTCTACCAATACATCCATGTATCCGCGTTCGGTTTTCAACGCTGCTTCGGCAATGGCTTTTGCCAAATGTACGCTGTCCACCGATTGGATCATATCCACTTCGCCGACGATACGGCGCACTTTGTTGGTTTGCAAATGCCCGATCAAGTGCCGCTCTACGCCGTCCAAATGCAAGGCATCACGTTTTTGCAAATATTCCTGCACACGGTTTTCACCGATACAGGTAACGCCGGCATCCAAGACCGTATTAATCAACTCCGGCGCTACCGTTTTGGTCACGGCCATTAACGTGATTTCGTCACGCTGACGGCCGGCCGCCGCGCACGCGGCACACAACTGTTCCTCCACGCGCGCCAGGTTATCCAACACGCGCCGCTCATCAGCGGACAAGTTTGCCGTCATAAAGGTCCTCTCCTCCAACTACAATGCGGTCATACAACTGTAGATACGCCTTGTCGTCTTTCTTTTCACACACCGAATAGCGGTCGGTTTCGTTATGGTGCAAGACTTGAATGCGGCGGAAGCGCAACACGTTGCCATCCTGCACAAACACGCCCGGCTCTTGCTGTTCGTTAAAATGAATCGCCTCATCCGGTACCACGATACCTTCGTACTGGCGCAAGCGAATCTCAATCTGTTCACGGCGCACTGTTGACAAAGCCGCCGACATCTGTGTACATTGCAAGACCAAAGCGACGCGATCATCCGATGCTTTGTTAATGGAAAGCACCGTCATATTAAGCGGATCACTCTGGACAAACGGCATGCACACCTCAACGGTCATGCCTTTTTTGAGCGTCGCAACTTTTTCAAGCGGCAACACACAAGCAAGATACCACTCGTAGTCGCCGACAATTTTACACACAAAATTTTCGTTGTTGATAACCGGCTTAAGGGTCAGCGCCTGCTCAATATCCGCCACCGATAAATTTTCCACGCCGGTGGTATGCATATATCCTTCGAATCCATCGGCCGAACCGACAAAATAACCGGCGACAGGCGACGGTACGGTAGCCGTTGCCGGTTTGAAGGATTGCGCCAGCTTTGCGCGTTCTTTCTTCAGTTCCGCCAATCGCGCATCGAAATTTTCTTCCTTACCGATTGTCAGTTGCTTTTTATTCAGCAACATCAACAAGCGCGCATGCAATGTGTTGATATTTTCATAAGACGAGCTTTGCGCCGCGTGCGAGATCGACAACCACGTTTGATTTATCTGCTGATTGATACTGTTCAAACTCGCGCGATTGCTGGAACCCTGCTCGTTAATGGAGGTCAGGGTGGCGATTTCTTCATCCAACAGTTCCAACTGCTGTTGTTCAAACGCGTCTTCCATGCTGGGATACACGTAAGCGATATTACCACTTTTCGGGATACGGTTACCGTCTTGCACGGTATAGAACACATATCCATTGGTGGGTTGGCGAATCACCGCTTCACTGCGATACACCACCCCCGTCGTCACCACCGTATCATACGCGATCTCGTTGTCGGCGGTAACGGTATCCAAAGAAGCTGAGAAGATCAGATAACCCTGCACGGCTACATACGCAATCAAGAACAACGAGCCAAGTGCGATCAAAACGCGCTTGAGTACCGGATTCATATCCTCACTTCCCCTTCCCTAAAAACGTAGTCACCAACTCCGTCGCTCGTAAGACGGGGTCTGGATCATCCATAAAAATACTGCACATATCGGCATTGCGGCGGAACCACGACAATTGCCGTTTGGCATATCGCCTGGTCCCTTGGCGCAGTGCGTCCGCCGCTTGTTCCAACGTAACAGCCCCATT
>JAZOQQ010000136.1:0-5451 GCA_045656165.1 Acutalibacteraceae bacterium | reverse complement strand
TCGTCCATGTTGAAGGTGTAAACGTGATCACATTTGACGTTCCATTCTTTTAAGAAGAAGGAAGCCCAGCGGTACATACCCATCGGGCCGACCGGCAAGATCATGGCGAGTTTTTCGCCCGCTTCACGCGCTTTGCGGATGGTGTTGGCGATTTCATGACCCATGAAGGTGTCAAAATCGCTTAAGCTCTCGCAAGCGATAGGGGTGAATTCATCGTTCCAGAAATCCTCGCGCGCGACGCCTTTTTCGCAGCATTCGTCGATGCGCTTCATGTCCCAACCCTTCGGGAAATAGTTCTCCATGTCGGAGCCCTTAACGGTGCTTAAAAAGTCCATTTTTATATCCTCCTTGTGATTTGCTTGGAATATAGTTCCATTATAAGAACAATCCCTGCAAAAGTCAAGCGGTTCAGCGCGTAAAAAACCTTGGTTTTTTCTTGTACTCTGCAAAAAGTTGTGATACAATAAAACATATATTGCTTAAAACGTGGAGGACGTACCTTATGTCAGAACGTAAAGAATTAGCCAAAACATACGAGCCGCGTGAAGTTGAGGACCGTATTTATCGATTCTGGACGGATGGCGGTTGGTTTCATGCTGAACCAAATCCCGAAAAAGAGCCGTACACCATTGTGATTCCGCCACCCAATGTGACGGGTCAACTGCACATGGGTCACGCGCTGGACGAAACGTTGCAGGATATCCTGATTCGTTTCAAGCGTATGCAAGGGTATGAGGCATTGTGGCTGCCCGGTACCGATCACGCTTCCATTGCTACGGAAGCCAAGGTCGTGGAGGCCATGCGCAAAGAAGGCCTTACTAAGGAGATGCTCGGCCGTGACGGCTTTTTGGAGCGTGCGTGGGCCTGGAAAAACCAATACGGTAACCGCATTGTCAGTCAGCTCAAAAAACTCGGTTCCAGCTGTGACTGGGAACGCGAGCGCTTTACCATGGACGAGGGTTGTTCCGAAGCGGTCAAGGAAGTGTTCGTACGTTTGTATGAACAGGGCCTTATCTACCGCGGTAACCGCATGGTTAACTGGTGTCCGCATTGCAACACCTCTATCTCGGATGCTGAGGTGGAATACGAAGAAAAAGACGGCCATTTTTGGCATCTGCTGTATACGGTCAAAGAAACGGGTGAGCAGTTGGAACTGGCAACCACCCGTCCTGAAACTATGCTCGGCGATACCGCCGTGGCTATCAATGCGGAAGATCCGCGTTATGCTCACTTGCACGGCTGCCACGTGATCTTGCCGATCTTGAACAAAGAAATTCCGATTGTGTGCGACGAGCATGCCGATATGACCAAGGGTACGGGTGTGGTGAAGATCACGCCCGCACATGACCCGAATGACTTTGAAGTGGGCAAACGTCACGACCTGCCGATGATCCGCGTCTTCACATACGACGGTCATTTGACAGGTGCTCAAGACAAGGCCGAAGCGGATGATTTGCGTGCATCCGGCCGCGCGGCGGTGGATGAACCCGAAGTGCTGGATTGCGGCAAATACGCCGGCATGACGGCGCTTGAGGCCCGTAAAGCCATTTTGGCCGATTTGGAAGCGGGCGGTTATCTGAAAGAAACCGAACCGCGCAAGCACGACGTTGGCACCTGTTATCGTTGCCACCAAACCATTGAACCGATGGTTTCCAAACAATGGTTTGTGAAAATGGAACCCTTGGCAAAGCCCGCTATTGAGGCGGTGGAAAAGGGCGAGATCAAGTTTGTGCCCGAACGCTTTACCAAGAATTACATGAACTGGATGAAAGGTACCCGCGATTGGTGTATTTCGCGTCAGTTATGGTGGGGTCATCAGATTCCCGCTTGGTACTGTGACGAATGCGGCGAAATGGTTGTGGCGAAGGAAGCACCTCACGCCTGCCCGAAATGCGGCAGCACAGCGCTCACGCAGGATCCCGACACGCTGGATACGTGGTTCTCGTCGGCTCTTTGGCCGTTCTCTACGCTCGGTTGGCCGAACGAAGGCAGCGAAGATCTGAAGTATTTCTACCCGACCGATACGCTGGTGACGGGTTACGACATTATCGGCTTCTGGGTTAGTCGCATGATCTTCTCGGGTCTTGCGTATACCGATAAAGCGCCGTTCCACACGGTACTCATTCACGGCTTGGTGCGTGACTCGCAAGGTCGCAAAATGTCGAAATCACTTGGTAACGGTATTGATCCGCTGGAGATTATTGATCAATACGGCGCCGATGCGCTTCGCTTTATGCTTGCTACGGGTAACAGCCCCGGAAACGATATGCGCTTTATGACCGACAAAGTGGAATCGTCCCGCAACTTTGCCAATAAGTTGTGGAATGCCGCACGGTTTATCTTGATGAACATTGGCGAGGAAACGGTGGAACTGTCTTTACCCGAAACGCTGACACTGGAAGATAAGTGGATCGTGTCGCGCTTTAATACCTTGGCGCAGGCGGTAACGGAAAATCTGGATAAGTACGAACTCGGTATCGCGGTACAGAAATTGTACGATTTCATTTGGGATAATTTCTGCGACTGGTACATCGAACTATGCAAAGGTCGTTTACAGGGTGAAAATGCTGCCGACGCGCGTCGCGTGTTGGTGTACGTGATGACGGGTATGCTCAAATTGTTGCACCCGTTCATGCCGTTTGTCACCGAAGAAATTTGGCAATCGTTGCCGCATGAGGGTGATGCGCTGATGGTCGCACCGTGGCCTGTATACGACGAGGCGCTGAATTTCGCGGCCGAAGAACGCGAAATGGAACGTATCATGGAAGCCATCGGTGCCATTCGTAACCGTCGTGGCGAAATGAACGTGCCGCCTTCTCGCAAAGCGCAGATCTTCGTAGAAACGGCGTTCGCGGACACGTTCCGAAAAGGTGTTCCGTTCTTCCTGCGTTTAGCATCGGCTTCGGAGGTCACGGTGGGTGACGCGTTTGACGTTGATGGTGCGGTGAGCATCGTGACGGCGGATGCCACTATTAAGATCCCGATGGCGGAACTTGTGGATATGCAGGCGGAAAAGGCGCGTCTTACCAAGGAAAAAGAAACCGCGCAAAAACAATTAGACGGTGTGTTGGCACGCTTGTCCAACCCCGCTTTTACCGAAAAGGCGCCCGAAGCGGTCGTTAACACGGCACGCGAGCAGGCGGCGCGTTTGCAGGAAAAAATCGCGCTGTTGGAACAAAGTATGGCACAGTTGGGTTAAGCGTATGAAATTTGCAGCAGAATACGAGATTTCTTCGCACGACCTTGCGCACAATAACCGGGTACGACCGTCTGTGTTATTGCGCTATATGATGGAAACGGCGAACCGCCATATGCACACGCAAAAACCGTCATACGGTGAGTTGTTGGCACAAGGACTCGCGTTTTTGGTCAGTCGCACGCATTTGGTGATCCGCAAGGATCTGCGCGCGTATGATCGCGTACAGGCGTATACGTGGGCGGTACAGCCCAAGGGTGCATCGTTTGATCGGTGTTATCAATTGATCTGTGACGGTGACGTGGTGGCAGAGGCCTATAGCGTGTTTGGTTTGTTAAATTTGAACACACAAAAACTTTGCCGCGCCGATGACGTAACGTTTTCGTATGGTTCGGACGAACCGCTGGAGATTTCTACGCGGTTCCGTCTGCCGAGTGCGGATTTTTCAGTGGTAGGAGAGCGTGAGATCCGTTATTCCGATGTCGATTGCAATGCGCACATGAATAATACAAATTATGCGGATATGTTGTGCGATTATATCCCCGACATTGATGCGCGGCGTGTAACCGATGTGCAGATGCAATACGTCTGCGAAGCGCCGCTCGGCGAGCGTTTGACGGTGAAAATGGCGCAGTGTCCTGACACGGTTGATACGTTTGCCTTCGAAACGGTGCGTGCCGACGGCGCGGTAAATGTGCGCGCGTTGATTACAGCCGAAAAAGCCGAACCCCAAACAGACGGTTTTTGAGCGGAAATTTCTTGACACGAAAAACCGGCTGCTATATAATTACTCTATTAAAAGTCAGCGTCAAGGAGGAGTCAACATGGATAGTAATAAACGACCGGAAAGTATGCAACGCATTACGACGATGGAACTCGCCAATGCGTTTATTGACGAACAGGTGGCGGCGATCCGCGCACAAGTCGGCGATAAAAAAGTTTTGCTCGCGTTGTCGGGCGGTGTGGATTCGTCGGTAGTGGCGGCCTTGCTGATCAAAGCGATTGGCAAACAGCTGGTGTGCGTGCACGTGAACCACGGCTTGATGCGTAAAGGTGAAAGCGAACAGGTTATTGAGGTGTTCGGCAAAGAACTGGATGCCAACTTGATCTATGTGGATGCCACCGACCGTTTCTTGGATTTGTTGGCGGGCGTCGCGGAACCGGAGCGTAAGCGCAAGATCATCGGCGGTGAATTTATCAAAGTGTTCGATGAAGAATCGAGCAAGCTCTCCGGCATTTCCTTCTTGGCACAAGGTACCATCTACCCTGATATTTTGGAATCGGACGGCGTGAAGGCGCACCACAACGTGGGCGGTCTGCCGGAAGATATGGAAATGGAACTGGTCGAACCTGTCAAACTCTTGTATAAAGACGAAGTACGCGTAGTCGGCGAAGCGCTCGGTCTGCCGCACGCAATGGTATATCGTCAGCCGTTCCCCGGTCCCGGTCTCGGTGTGCGTTGCCTGGGTGCCATCACCCGCGATCGTTTGCACGCGTTGCGCGAAGCGGATGCCATCCTGCGTGAAGAATTTGATAAAAACGGTCTTGCCGGCAAAGTGTGGCAGTACTTTATTGCTGTGCCGGATGTTAAGAGCGTTGGTGTGCGCGACGGTAAACGCTACGAGGGTTGGCCGGCTATCATCCGTGCGGTAAACACCACCGATGCGATGAGCGCCACCATTGAAGAGATCCCGTATGCGCTTCTCCACCACATTACCGATCGCATTACGCATGAAGTGGAAGGTATCAACCGCGTGTTGTACGACCTTACTCCGAAGCCGATCGGCACGATTGAGTGGGAATAAATATTAGGAGGAAATTAAAATGAAAGATACAAGAAGCATTGAAGAACAAGTTTCAGAATTGACTGAACAGCAGAAGGATACTATTTTGAAAGTTGATGTCATTGCTGGTTTGATTATGGTGTTAGGTGCTTTACCTGCCATTGTATTGATGCTTATTAACTTTTTCGCCATTCTTGACATTTCGCTTCCTTTTGAAATTGCTGATGGTTTAGTAATCACCAACTTTATTATTATGGTAATTTGCTTTGCGTTTGTTATAGGCGTGCTTGTTTTTGTAAAATTTAAGTTCCCCTATTACAGCGGGAAAAAGTGCGACTATATAAAGAAAAGTAGAAAAAACAAATAATCTCGTTGTTATCAACCAAAAACCTGACAGCAGGTTTTGACAGCAAAAGTAAGTGATAATACTGATAATAGCGATAATTGTAATAAAAAGAGTTCCTGTTTTTT
>JAZOQQ010000135.1:0-2445 GCA_045656165.1 Acutalibacteraceae bacterium | reverse complement strand
GATGTCGATATTCTTCATTTCGTTATGACCGCCGATATTATATACCTCACCGACGCGGCCTTTGTGGATAATGAGATCAATTGCTTTGCAATGGTCTTCCACATATAACCAGTCACGCACGTTAAGACCTTCACCGTAGACCGGCAACGGTTTGTCGTTAAGTGCGTTGGCGATCATCAGCGGAATGAGTTTTTCGGGGAAATGATACGGACCATAGTTGTTCGAGCAACGGCTGATGGTCACCGGCAAGCCGAACGTGCGGTGATAAGCCAGCACCAGTAAATCCGCGCCCGCTTTGGAACTGCTGTAGGGACTGCTGGTATGGATGGGTGTTTCTTCCGTGAAAAACAAATCGGGGCGATCAAGCGGCAAATCACCGTACACCTCGTCGGTGGACACCTGATGGTAGCGGGTAATGCCGTATTCGCGGCAAGCATCCATCAGCACTGCCGTGCCCATGATATTGGTTTGCAAAAAGATACCGGGATCCTCAATGGAACGGTCCACATGGCTTTCGGCGGCGAAGTTCACCACGATGTCGGGGTGTTCTTCTTCAAACAGTTTGTAAACCCCTTCCCTATCACAGATATCCAGTTTCACAAAACGGAACTGCGGATTATCCATGACGGAAGCGAGCGTGGACAAGTTGCCCGCATACGTCAATTTATCCAAACACACGATACGATAGTCGGGATATTTTTTTAACATGTGGAACACAAAATTGGAGCCGATGAAACCGGCGCCGCCCGTTACGATAATGGTCATAGTCGGTACCTCTTTATCTGTATTTTAACTTATCCATTGCCACGTTGCGCAGATGCTGACCGTACGGCGATTTGCCGTAAAGATCCGCCGATTCCAGCAACTTTTCTTTAGTAATCCATTTGCGGCGATACGCAATTTCTTCGGGGGCCGAGATAACCACGCCCTGTCGGTTTTGAATGGTCTGAACAAACGAAGCTGCTTCCATCAAACTGTCTACCGTACCGGTATCTAGCCAAGCAAAACCACGGCCGAGGATCTGCACCTTTAAACTGTTATCGTTGAGATACAGTTTGTTAAGATCGGTGATCTCTAACTCGCCACGCGCTGATGGCTTAACCTGTTTGGCCTTTTCCACCACGCGTTTGTCATAAAAATACAAGCCCGTCACGCAATAATTGGATTTCGGCTCAGCGGGTTTTTCTTCCAACGACAACACGTTGAGATCGTCATCAAACTCCACAATGCCAAAGCGTTCGGGATCCGTCACATAATAGCCAAAGATCGTGGCAATACCCTGTTCAGCATTGGCAACTGCTTCCGCCAAGTGTTTGGTGAAGTAACCGCCGTAGAAGATATTGTCGCCGAGTACCATGGCGCACGGCTCGTCGCCGATGAACTCTTCACCGATGAGGAATGCCTGTGCCAAGCCGTCGGGACTTTCCTGCACCGCGTACGACAGTTCCACGCCGAACTGATGACCATCGCCCAACAACGCTTGAAAACGCGGGGTGTCTTCGGGCGTGGAAATGATGAGAATATCCCGAATGCCTGCCAGCATTAGCGTAGACAATGGGTAATAGATCATCGGCTTGTCGTAAATGGGTAACAGTTGCTTGGAGGTCACACGCGTCAACGGATACAAACGCGTACCGGAACCGCCGGCTAAGATAATACCTTTCATACGTCTTTCACCTCTTAATTATCGATCTGCGCTACGATCGCAGCGCGCTCTTCGGGTGTCATGGCATCCACGATGCCTAACAAGCGTTTTATACGTTTGATTTCGGATTCCCCGACCGGATTACGCTTTTCTTTGCGCTCAATCACACCGACACGCCACGCCACGCGGAAACGATCGGATGCATCCTTCAATTGTTCGTCATTTTGCGGCAGATAACGGGGATCTTTATCGGAAAAGAGATACGCACAATAGGCGTTGCAAATGTCATACGTCGGGCCAAAGGCGATCTGCTTACCATGATCCAGCCACAGTACCTTATTGCACAGATCTCGCACCTGCTGTACCGAATGTGACACCAAAATACCGGTAACACCGTTTGCCAGTATCTTTTTGATACGGTGCGCGCTCTTGTCTTTAAAGCCCTCGTCGCCGACGCTGAGCACTTCGTCTAAGATCACAATATCCGGTTCCACCAAACAGGCAATGGAAAACGCCAACCGGCTTTTCATACCGCTGGAGAGGTGCTTAAACATGTGGTCTTGGAAATCTTCCAGTTCGGCAAACTCAATGATCTCTTCGTATTTCGAACGAATAAACTCCTTGCTGTAGCCGAGAAGAGCGCCGCGCAAATACGTGTTTTCACGCACCGTCAATTCCGGATCGAAACCCGAAGCCAGTTCTAACAGCGCGGCAATTTTACCTCTTGTTTTGACCGAACCCTCAGTCGGCACCATAATACCGGTGATCGCTTTTAAAATAGTGGATTTACCCGCGCCGTT
>JAZOQQ010000134.1:0-14252 GCA_045656165.1 Acutalibacteraceae bacterium | reverse complement strand
ACCGCCCGTAACGTTTGAGGGTTTTGAGCACCAGTTCGCGATTTTCGGGTTTGAAATACTGAAGCAGCGCGCGCTGTTGCGCTTTTTCCGCAGGGGTTCTCGCTACGTAGATCGGTTGCATGGTGAGGGGATCCAACCCCGTGTAATACATGCACGTGGATACCGTACCGGGCGTGGGATAAAAATCTTGTACTTGTTCGGGATGCATGCCCTCGCGTTTTAAGAACACCGACAGTTCAATGGCATCTTTTAACGTACTACCCGGATGCGAAGACATTAAGTACGGCACTAAAAACTGTTCTTTGGCTTCGCTTTTGGTGAGTTCATAAAAACGTTTTTTGAATTTGAGATACGTTTCAATCGTGGGTTTGCCCATCGCCGCGAGCACCGCCGCCGAACAATGTTCGGGGGCGACTTTGAGTTGCCCGCTGACGTGATGCCGCACAAGTTCTTTGAAAAATGCCTCGTTGGGATCCGCCATCAAATAATCGAAGCGAATGCCCGAACGGATAAACACTTTTTTGATTTTGGGCAACGCGCGAATCTTTTTGAGCAAGGTAAGGTAATCGGTGTGATCCACCACAACCTGCGAGCAGATCTGCGGCGCCAAGCATTTGCGGTTCGGGCACATGCCGTGTTTGTCTTGTTTGTGGCAGGACGGCGCACGGAAATTCGCGGTCGGTCCGCCCACATCGTGAATATACCCTTTAAAATCGGGCATTTCGGTGAGCCGCTTTGCTTCGCGAACGACCGAGTCGTGACTGCGTACCGTCACACGTCTGCCTTGGTGGTAGGCGATGGAACAGAAATTACACGCACCGAAGCAACCGCGATTGTGAGCAAGCGAGAATTTAACTTCTTCAATGCCCGGCACGCCGCCGAGTGCTTCGTACGAGGGGTGGTAGTCGCGCATAAACGGCAGGTCGTAAATACGATCCAGCTGGGCCGTTGAGAGCGGCGGCATGGGTGGGTTTTGCACAACGATAACGCCGCCGTGTTTTTGAACAATGGTCTTACCAACCACCGCATCTTGTTCTTGCTGTTGGATCTTGGTAGCGATCGCATACTGTTTTTTACCGCTCTCGGTTGGTTCTTTGACAAGATCAAACGACGGACACTCCACCGCCGCGCGCCATTCGTACTCTTTGGCGGAAACTTTGTAACAGGTACCGAGAATATCCGTCATCGTGGATACCGATTCGCCACGATTTAAGCGATCCGCGATCTCCACCGCGTGTTTTTCGCCCATGCCGAACATTAACAGGTCAGCGCCCGAATCCAGCAAGATCGACGGACGCACGCGATCATCCCAGTAATCGTAATGGGCAAAGCGGCGCAACGAGGCCTCCAATCCGCCGATGGCGATCGGGATATCGCCGTACAGTTGACGGATTTTTTGGGAATACACGATCACCGCTCGATCGGGGCGCGCGCCCGCTTTGCCGCCGGCGGTATAGGCGTCATCACGGCGTTTGCGTTTAGCGGCGGTGTAATGGGCAACCATGGAATCAATATTGCCGGAATTGACGAAAAATGCCAGCCGCGGTCGACCAAACTCTTTAAAATCGGCATCGCTTTTCGGTTGGGACAGGATGCACACGGAATACCCCGCATCTTCCAACACGCGCGAGATGATGGCCGTGCCGAAACTGGGATGATCCACGTAGGCATCACCCGTTACGATAACGATATCCGGTTGTGTGATGCCGGCGGCCAACATTTCCTGTCGGTTGATCGGTAAAAACGGCATCGTGTCCCCCCTTTTTTGATGATAAATTGATTATAGCACAGGTTAAGCAGCTTGACAATACCGTGATTGACCCCTTGTATTTTGTCAAAACAGGTGATATAATGGAGAAAAAAGGAGGAGTTTTCATGTTCTGTCCGAAATGCGGTCAACAGATCGCAGACGATTCCAGTTTTTGTATGCATTGCGGCAACAGCATCAGCGGTGCCGTCGCGCCGGTGCAACCGGTTGTGGATTTCCAAGCACAGAAAAACAACGTACGTCAAAGCGAATTGAATGCGCTGAATAACGCATACGAGTATTTCTCGCAGAAAAGATCTGAGTTTGAGGAATACGATGCCGTTTGCACGTTGGTTAACTACTATGCCGGCGGTGCAAAAAGTTCCTTGCTCGTATGGGGTTGCATTATCCTGACATTTGGTTTGATTGCCTTGTTGGCGGTTTTCTCGGAAGGTTCTGCCGACGGTATTTTGGGTGTGTTGCTTGCCATCATGCTGCCCGCTTCCTTGATGATTGCCGGCGGTGTCTTGATGAAGGTCAACAACCGCAAAAAATACGCGTATTATCAAAGTGAATACGCCCGCTTGTCGCAGGAATTGTACGCGCACTACACCGCGTATCCGAATTGCCCCATTGGCCCCGAATATGCCAATCCCGACATTTTGGCGACCATTGCTTCGGTATTGCGTTCCGGCCGTGCCGACACCATTAAAGAGAGCATTAACTTGTTGCTCAGCGATGCGGATGCGGAAGCGATGAACGCGTATCTCGCTTCCATTGAGCAAAACACCAACGCGATCAACGCACAGACTCGCGTTGCCGCCGTGTTTGCTGCCGCCAACTTCTTCCTCGACTGATCCTTGTTTGAAAAAGCACCTGCTGCGGCAGGTGCTTTTTTCTTTGCGATATTTTTACGTTTGCTATTTCTTTTTTGTCAGATATCTGTTATACTATACGTTGTATAGGTTATTTTGAAAAAGCGGAGGATGTGCCATGTGCGGTTTTTGCGGTTTTACCGGTGAGGTTTTACATCGGGAACAACTGTTGCAACAAATGGCGGATAAGATCACCCATCGCGGACCGGATTCGCAGGGTGTGTATATGGACGATACGTTGGCTATGGCGTTTCGCCGTTTGTCCATTATTGATTTGGAGGGCGGCAGTCAGCCGATTGAAAACGAAGACGGCAGTAAAGTGCTGATGTTCAACGGTGAGATCTACAATTATCGTGATCTGCGCCGTGAATTGATGGAAGCGGGGCACGTGTTCAAAACCGAAACCGACAGCGAAGTGCTGTTACACGGATTTGAAGAATGGGGCGATGATCTTCCCTGCCGTTTGCGCGGTATGTTTGCGTTTGCGGTGTGGGACAAGCAAGAACAGGAGTTGTTCTTAGCGCGCGATTATTTCGGCATTAAGCCGATGCACTACACCCTGCTCCCCGATGGGCGCTTGGTGTTTGCTTCTGAAATCAAGTGCATTTTGGAACATCCCGATTATCACAAAGCGTTTAACGAAGCGGCACTGGATAATTATTTGTCGTTCCAGTATTCGCTGCCGCGCGAAACGTTTTTTAAAGAGATTTACTGTTTACAACCCGCGCATTATCTGCGTTACAAGGATGGCAAGGTGACCGAAACGCGCTACTGGGAAGCGACTTTCACGCCCGACGACGACATGACGTTGGAACAGGCGGTGGAAGATATTGACCGCGTGTTCACCGAGTCGGTGGAAGCACACCGCATCAGCGACGTGGAAGTAGGTTGCTTCTTATCGGGCGGCGTTGACTCCTGTTTTGTGGCCTCGTATTTTGGCGGTCAAAAAGCGTTTACCGTCGGGTTTGACAACGGTCAGCATTACAACGAAACGAATTTTGCCGCCGAACTCGCCGAAGCGGTGGGCATCGAGCATCACAAGCATATCATTTCGGAAGAGGAATACTGGGAATCGTTGCCGAAGGTGCAGTACGTGTTGGATCAGCCGCTCGCTGACCCTGCGTGCGTGGCGCTGTATGCGGTTTCGAAATTGGCGGCACAGCATGTCAAGGTGGTGCTGTCGGGCGAAGGCGCCGACGAATTATTCGGCGGTTATCGCATTTATCACGAGCCGACATCGCTGGCCGGTTACCAAAAATTGCCGCGCGCGTTACGCCGTGCGCTGGCGGCGGTTGTAAGCGCTATTCCGTTTGATTTCAAGGGAAAATCCTTTATTATTCGCGGTTCCAAGACGGTGGAAGAACGCTTTATCGGCAATGCGTATATGTTTAACAAGCGCGAAAAAGCGGCACTTCTCAAAACCATTCCCGCGACCGATCCGACCGAACACACCAAAGAGTGGTTTGCGCGTTGTGAGGGGTTAGACGACGTTACGCGGATGCAATACGTGGATATTCATCGGTGGATGGTAGGCGACATTTTGCTCAAAGCCGATCGCATGAGCATGGCGCATTCGCTGGAACTTCGCGTGCCGTTTTTGGATCGTCGCGTGTTCGAGGTAGCGGCGCGCATCCCGACCAAGCACCGTATCGGTGGCGGCACGACCAAGTACGCCTTGCGTTTGGCGGCCAAGCGGCATATCCCCGAAAAGGATACCGCGCGCGCCAAGTTGGGGTTCCCGGTTCCCGTGCGCGTATGGCTCAAGCAAGAGAAGTATTATAACGTGGTGAAAACCGCGTTTTTGAGCGATAATGCCAAGCAGTTCTTCAACACCGAGTTGTTGATGAAATTCTTAAACGAGCATTACGAAGGACGTCGCGATAACAGTCGTAAGATCTGGACGGTGTATATGTTCCTGGTGTGGTACGATCTGTATTTCGGCAACTAAATCGTTCGACAAAATGCATTTGGTTTTCGCTTAATTTTGACCGCCTGCGCCAACGCAGGCGGTTTTTCGCATGGGCCGTGATTTGACAAATTTGGAAAATTCGCGTATACTGCCAAATGTTACCAAACAGTTGGAGGGTATATGAAAGAGTTTTTAGAGCGCATCAAAGCGTTTATTGTCCAACACGTAAAGGTGGTTTGCTTCGCGGCCGGCGGTGCGTTAACGCTGATCACGGTGCTGGTGTTGGCGCTGTGTCTGCGGGTTGTCGTAATTGATGACAACGGACAACGTCAGCACGTACCAACCTTTTTGCGTGAGCGCGATGCCATTCTCCGCTCCGTCGGCGTGACGGTGTGGGAACATGACATGGTGACCGATACACTCGGTAATCGCCAACCGACGATTACCATTGATCGTGCCATGGCGATCACGCTGAACGTGGACGGAAAGACGACCGTAGTACGATTGCAAAGCGGCACGGTAGCGGATGCCTTGAAAGCCGCCGACTTACAGGCGGCCACGCACGACTTGGCGGGCGGTACGCTGACCGATACGCTGTATGACGGTATGACGGTCACGTTACATGAACTAAAAAGCGAACTGCGTACCGAGAAAATCGTGCTTGCACACGGCGAGAACGTGACGTATACCGATACCGTTCCCAAAGGCAGTCGGATCATCAAAACGGCAGGCGTGGACGGCGAAGTGGAACGCGTCTACCGCGATTATTACCGCGACGGCAAAGTGGTGGTGTCGGAGCCGATCAGCGAGATCGTCACGAAAGATCCCGTCACCGAGATTGCCGAGGCAGGAGTTGGTTCGGTTTCGCGTTCCCCCATTCCGTTGGAACTTGACGAAAACGGACGACCGACACAATATAAGGATGTGTTGACAGGTGACGCGTGCGCGTATTATTTCAAGCGCGGAACCGGTACGGCGACCGGTACGATGTGTAAAGCGGGCGTCGTAGCGGTCAACCCCGATATCATCCCCTACGGTTCCAAGTTGTTTATTATTGCGGACGATGGGTATGTATACGGCTATGCGGAAGCGCGCGATACCGGTTTGGCGGTGCGCGACAACATCATTTTGGTAGACCTGTTTATGGAATCTTATCGCCAAACTTGCAAGTTTGGCAGACGACACGTTTCGGTGTATATTTTGGAATGATAAAAGCGTGATGCGTAACATTCTTACGCATCACGCTTTTCGCTTTTACAGAACAATTCGCGCACGCCGATATACAGCAGTAACACACCGAACAGGCGGCGTAACAGATCGGTGTTCATGGCGCTTGCCGCCCATGCCGCCAAGCAGGACGTGACGACCCCTGCCGGTGAGCACCACAGCACCGCCTGCCATTCCACGCGTTTTTGACGGATATGCGAAATCAGCGCGGTGGGCGCACAGCACAGGAAGTATAACAGATTGATACCACCTGCGGTGTACTGATCCACCGCAGCAAAAGCGGTCAGATACAAAATCAGTAACGAACCGCCACCGATACCGAAGCCGCTGATAATGCCTGTGAGCAATCCGACCGCGATTGCCAACAAGATCTTCACAGCAGCAACACCGCCCGTATGCCGCCGTAAAGCAACAGAATACCGAACAGGCGCCGCAACAGCGTGACCGACATCCCTTTGAATAAAAAGCCGGATAGCACGCCACCGACGGCACCACCAATAAGGTACGGCCACGCCATACCGAGATCTAAGCCGCCACGCAAGAAGAACACAACGAGTGACACGGCGGAAAGCGGCACGATCACCGCGATCGACGTGGCAAAAGCGTGCTTCGGTTTCATGCCGATCCACGCGGTAAACAGCGGCACCAAAAACAAGCCGCCGCCCGAACCGAACAAACCATTGGCAAGTCCCGCAAGCGCACCGACCGTAAGATATTGTATCTTGGTCTTCACCGTATCACCTCGCGGTTAGCGTGTCCGACAAACTGAGAAATATACAACAAAACCGCCGAGGAAACACCTCGGCGGTTAGAAATTCGGTTATCTTACGATTCAAGCAATGCTATGCGGACACGTTACTTAGTGCATGGGACTATCTCCTTTTTACGTAATGTTACAAAGTCTCCGTACCAAAATCATTGTGAATCACCTGTTGTTCAGAATGGGTCCTACGCGCAAAAACTACTTAACCTTTTGGACTCACCTCTTTCAGTTTTTTCCGAGGGTTGATGTTCAGCCCACGGGACTCACTCCTTTACAAAAATCTCGTCTTTCGCTTCTCTTCTCTTTTGTCATCTTCACCATATCACAATTTATGTGCAAAGTCAATAGTTTTTTTAAACTTTTTCATTATTTTTTATTCAACATTTTTCGTGCTTGACGAAAAGGACGAAACGGAGTAATATAGAAAGCACAGATTTAAAGAACGGAGAATGGTATATGTCGCAAGAATACGGAAACGATATTGTCACCGTCGTGGACGACGAAGGCAATCAGCATGAATTTGAAATTTTGGATATGATCGAAACCGATGAAGGGCGTTACGTGGCGCTGTTGCCGATCTATCACGATCCGAATGAAATGCTCGGAGATAGCGGCGAACTGGTGATTTTAACGGTCAAAACCGAAAACGGTGAAGATCTCTTGGTGCCGATTGAGGATGACGATGAGTTTGACGAGATCGCCGAGATCTTTGAAGAGCGCTTGGCAGAATTGTACGAAGTGGAAGAGTTGGAGTCGCCTGCCGAGAACTAACGCTTGATTCCCCTGCTCTGTGCGTGGACTTGTCCCCTTTTAACCCTACTACACGTTGAATACGGGAGCCATGCTCCGACGGCGGATTGCAGACCTCCCCGCCAAAGCGGGACGAAGGGAGCGCGAAACCGTTGGGCGGCAACCCACCTGCTTCTTTTAGTAGCAGGTTATGCGGGGATATTACGGCAGGGCGGGGTTTTATTTCGATTTGTTTCTACGACGTATTTATTGTTAGGGGGCGCAATACGCGCCCCCGTAACTTTTACCGGGGGGCTCGCCTTCACAGCGCACGCCTTATGTTTGGCACAAATCCGAGGGGCGCAATACGCGCCCCCGTAATTTTTACCGGGTGGCTCGCCTTCACAGCGCGCGTCTTATGTTTTGCACAATCCAAAGGACCAATACGCGCCCCCGTAATTTTTACCGGGGGACTCGCCTTCACAGCGCGCGTCTTATGTTTTGCGCAAATCCAAAGGGCGCAATACGCGCCCTTGTAACTTTTACCGGGGGACTCGCCTTCACAGCGCGCGTCTTATGTTTTGCGCAAATCCAAAGGGCGCAATACGCGCCCTTGTAACTTTTACCGGGTGGCTCGCCTTCACAGCGCGCGTCTTATGTTTTGCACAAATCCAAAGGGCGCAATACGCGCCCTATTACTACCGGCAATCCTATCCATAACAAACAGCCCGATGCATACCGCATCGGTCTGTTTTTGGTGGTAGAGGCGATCCGTAAAAAACGGAGACCGTTTCCTATACGGTTTTATGCCTGCTCGCCGTCTGTGACGGGAATTAACGGAACATAATCAATCGCTTCGGCAACAGGTTCGCGCATCCACAGGGACGGTGATACACGTACGGTAAAGCCACAGCCCGCTTCGGCGCCCCACGCCGACACGTCGGCTTGCGGTAACGCGTATGCCGCCATGATGAGCATGATCACACCGCCATGCGTACAAATGACGGCATCACCGTCGCCTTTTTTCATGACGTCTTCCACAATGCTTTCAAACGCCGCCATCACGCGTGCTTGAAACGCAGCGG
This sequence comes from Acutalibacteraceae bacterium, assembly GCA_045656165.1. Classification (GTDB taxonomy): domain Bacteria; phylum Bacillota; class Clostridia; order Oscillospirales; family Acutalibacteraceae; genus RGIG3009. The sequence continues at coordinate 5,917 of JAZOQQ010000134.1, read as the reverse complement.
CATCTTCGCCGTCGGGAATGAGGGTGGAAGCACCGGTGATCCATTTTTGAAAATCGTCGTCGTATTGCAATTCGGCGGCGGTTTTGCCGTCGAAACGGCCGAAATCGCATTCGGTCAGTTCCGCGATCACCTCGGCTTGGTTGCCCGGATACAACACTTCTAAAGTTTGACGGCAACGCGACAAAGGGGCGGTATAAAAGTATTTGGCGGTGGGATACACCGCTTCTTCTTTTTTGTGTAACAGATCGGCAAGACCCGACGGCGATAACGGCAAGTCGGTGCGACCGAGGTACATGCCTTTTTCGTTCGCTTCGGTAAGACCGTGGCGAATAAGGTGAATTTTGTAACTTTTCACAGAAATTTCCTCCTAAAGTCGGCAAATTCGACAGTTTACAAAACGTAATATTTGCGTTATAATGAAAAACCCGCCGTATAATTTCGGTGGTAAGATAGAAAAAAGGAGTGGCACTCATGCCCACCGGTTTTGCGCGTACTCTCACGCTGTTGCGGAAAGAACGCGGTATCAGTCAGAAACAAGCAGCGGCGGCGCTGGATATTTCCCAAGCGCTGTTATCGCACTACGAAAAAGGCATTCGTGAATGCCGTTTGGAGTTTGTGGTGCGTGCCGCCGATTATTATAACGTATCGTGTGATTACCTGCTGGGGCGCACGCCCGACAAGTCGGGTGCCATGCTGACGGTGGATGATCTGCCGGAGGGCGATATTGACGCCGCCGACGGACGTTCGGTAGACAGCATGTTGCCGGTACTTAACAAGAAGTTGTTGCTCAACTCCATCAGCGTGTTGTTTGACGTGCTCAAACGGTGCAAGCATAAGGAGTTGACCGCCGAGGTATCCACATACTTAAACTTGGCGGTATACACGGTATTCCGCAGTTTGTATGCGGCAAACAGCAAAAATCCGAACGCGATGTTCACGTTAGACAGCGCCTACTGGCAACCGACAGTCGTCGGTGCGATGGGTGTGGATGCGGCGCACATGCAAAAGATTGCCAAAGCGGCGTTTTCGGAACCGAAGATGCCGTCGTTGTTGCCCGACGCATTATCCAAGTCCTATCCCCTGCTGGCATCCTCGCTGATGAACGTGCTCAAGCACGCGGAAGAAACATTATAAAAGAACGGCGCAAAGCGCCGTTCTTTTTTGTTTAGGATTTAAATACCCAGCCGCGCTGTAAACCGAAACTTAAAACAAACAGCACAACGTCGACCGCGAATTTGAGCAACGTGGCGTTGCAGTTGAGCAACGGCAGCAAGAAACTGGTGATGAGGCCTGCGATCAACACCTGTGATACCGACAGGATGGCGTAGCGCAACAGCGTGCCTTTTTTGGTACTCTTGAACACACGCTTTTTATTGAGCGAATAGTTGAAGATGGCCGAGATGACACGTGCCGCCAGCGTGGCGAAAAAGGCGTCGGGCGCAAAGGAGATGCCAAACAACACAAAGTTGTCGTGCAAGAACATGCTGAGCAGCCAGAAGAACAGCGTGAACAGCGAGATGTCCACCACCCACGACGAGAGCGAAGACAGAATGAATTTCGCAAACACCGCGTAGATGCGGAACGAGTCTAACAAGGGGTTGAAATGCGAGGATTTATTTTCCTCGATATACACCGTTTCAATCGGCACTTCGTGGAACGCAATACCGCTTTCACGGGCATCCAACAGCATGTTGGTTTCGTATTCAAACCGCTCGCCTTTGGTGGTCATGAAATACCGCATGGTCGCAGGCGAAAAGCCACGCAGACCGGTTTGCGTATCCGACAGTTTCACACCACACAACAAATGTAACACACCGCTGGTGATGCGATTACCGAAACGGCTACGCGCGGGAATGTTGTTGTCTTTCGACAGAAAATCGCGGCAACCGAGCACCAGCGAATCGGGGTTCGCTTGCACCTTTTCGGCAACTTTGAGAATGTCGGCGATGCGATGCTGGCCGTCGGAATCCACCGTTACGGCGCAAGGACATGCATCACGGCGACCGAGTAAATGGTTAAATGCCGTTTTGAGTGCCCGACCTTTGCCTTGGTTAACCGAGTGAGTCAGAACGGTACAGCCATACATATCACGTGCCGTTTCAAAATATCGGTCGTAATCGGTACTGCTGCCGTCGTTGACCACCACGATATCGGTAAGGCCTTCTGCTTGCAGATCGGCCAGCAAACTTAAGAATTTTTCATCCGGATTCAGCGACGGAACAATGATCGCTACAGATTGCGTTTGTTGCATAAAACGTCCACCTCTTTGGGTTTTAGTATACCACACGTCCCGACGGTTTTCAACCGTTTTTGAGCGATTTATACAGGCGGATATACTCGTTTGCCGAGCGTCCCCAACTGAAATCACAACGCATGGCGCGTTCGGTGATAACCGCCCAATCCGACGGATTACGATACGCACCGATACCGCGACGGATGGCGTACAGCATGTCGTCGGCGTTGTAGGTCTTGAAGGTAAAGCCGTATCCCTCGCCGTCACCGCAGTCGCGGATAGAATCTTTCAGGCCGCCGGTTTCGCGCACGATCGGCACGGCGCCGTAACGGCACGCGACCATCTGCGACAAACCGCAAGGTTCACTTTTGGACGGCATTAAGAATAAATCGGAAGCCGCGTAGATCTTCTGCGCCAGTTCCGGCACAAAGCCCGAACAGAAGCAGAATTTTTCGGGGTATTTTTCGTACATTTCACGGAAGAAGGTTTCGTATGCCCATTCACCCGAACCGAGAATCACGACCTGCACATCGTCTTGCATCAACTGCTCAAACACGTGTTGCACCAGATCAAAGCCCTTGTGCGATGCTAAGCGGCTGACCATGCCGATGAGCGGCACGTCGTCACGCAACGGTAAACCGAGGCGTTCTTGCAACGCTTTTTTATTCAGCGCCTTGCCCGCGCGGTCATCCGCCGAATAGTTGGCAAACAGGTTCGGATCGGTGGCGGGGTTATAGCCGTCGGTGTCAATGCCGTTTAAGATGCCCGACAGTTTAAAACTGCGCAGGCGCAAAATGGGATCCATCCCGTGTGAGAACCACGGATCCATCAGTTCCTCGGCATAGGTCGGGCTGACGGTGGTGACGCGGTTGGCGGTTTCGATACCCGCTTTCATTAAGTTGATGCAATCACCGTGGCGCACGATATCGGCCGCCTCTTCCGGCAGACCGAACACGTCACCAAAAATCTCCATGCCGTAGATACCTTGATACTGAATGTTGTGAATGGTATACACGGTACGGATGGAGGAATACGGTTCGGATTTGCCGTAGAACAGCGTGTGATACACGGGAATAAGCGCACATTGCCAGTCGTTCGCGTGAATCACGTCGGGTTTAAAATCAATGTGTTGCAGCATTTCCAACACGGCACGCGAAAAGAACGCAAACCGCTCGGCATCGTCGTAGTGACCGTAAAGCCCTTCGCGTTTGAAGTAATATTGGTTATCAAGCAGATAGTAGATCACGCCGTCGACTTTGGCTTCAAACACGCCGCAATACTGACGGCGCCACGAAACCGGAACCGAAAAACTGGTCAAAAACGTCATACGCTCGCGCAAAGCCGCCGGAACACAGTCGTACAGCGGCATGACGACACGGCATCCAACCAAGCGCGCACGCAACGCGCGGGGCAACGAACCGGAAACGTCTGCCAAACCGCCCGATGCGGCAAACGGTCTGGCTTCGGAAGTCGCAAATAATACTTTCATACGATCAGATCATCGTGCCTTTCTTCACGGAAACAGGGTAATCTTCACACCCTTTGAGGGCGCGGCGATCACGCACACACACGTCTTTGTCGGTAATCACGTATTCCAAACTGCTGCCGGCGCCGACCACACTGCCTTGCATGATGATGCAATTTTCCACCGTTGCATCACGCGAGACGGTAACGTCGCGGAAAAGAATGGAGTTGGATACTTTGCCGTCGATCTTACAACCGTCGGCAATCAAAGAAGAAGCGACCTGAGCGTGCAAACCGTACAATGCCGGCGCGCAATCGCGCACCTTGGTGTAGATCGGACGGTGTAGCGGGAACAGGTTGGCACGCACATCGGCATCAAGCAAGGCCATGTTCGCACTAAAATACGAAGCCAACGATGAAATGACCATCGCATATTCCGGCACCTCGTACACGTGCAGGTTGCGGTCGGCAATGTGGCGTTGAAGGATGTCCCATTCAAAACTATACTGGTTGCGGCTGACAGCGTCTTCCACCAGTTGCATGAGAAGCGTACGCGACACCACGTACAAACCGATGCCGTACAGCACCTCGCCTTCGGCGCGGCTCGTGATAACCATGTCGGTCAAGCGGCCGTCTTTGTCGGCGGTAAACACCGGCGAGGCGATGTGTTCGGGTAATCGGCCGCGCAAGGCGGCAACCGTGATGTCAGCGCCGCTTGCCACGTGTGCGTCAACCAAACGGCGATAATCTATGTTGCCGACCACGTGACAGTCGGACATCACCACGTAGTCGTGGCGCGAGTTGTGCAAGAAACGGCGGATGCCGTTAAGCGGAGCAATACGACCGTCGTACTGTTCTTCCGACGCGCCGAACGGCGGCAAGAAGTACAAGCCCTGCGCTTTACGCGACAGATCCCATGCTTTGCCCGAACCGAGATGGTCCATCATGGATTGATAATTGCTTTTGGTAACGACACCGACTTTGGAAACACCGGCGTTGACTAAGTTGGACAGCGTAAAGTCCACCAAACGATAACGGCCGCCAAACGGCACCGAACCCATGGCGCGGTTACCGGTAAATTCCGGCAGTGCTTCGTCGTGCATATTGGGGAACAGCAGTCCCAAAACGGTTTTTCTGCCCATCTTATTTCGCCTCCCTTACAACATCGGTATCCACCATGGCTTTGGCGGGAACAACGGCACCTTCGCCGACGTTGACCCCCGAAGCGACAACCGCGACACCCCAATCGGCAAGATCGGCCATATCTTCCGGTCGCATGCCGACGGTGGCATTTTCTTCAATCACGGCGTTTTCCGCCACAATGGCGTATTGCACCGTGGCGCCTTTTTTCACGGTGACACCCGGCATGATGATGGAGTCGCGAATTTTCGCGCCCTCTTCCACCGTGACGCCCGCAAACAGCACGCTGAAATCAATATCGCCGTAAATGTTGCCGCCTTCGGTAATCATGCTGTTTTGAACCTTGGCGGTATCGCTGATATAATGCGGAGGCAAACCGGGCGTACGTGAATAAATGCGCCAGCTGTCATCCGACAGATCCAACGGAACTTTCGGGTTGAGCAGATCCATGTTTGCTTCCCATAAACTGTCAATGGTACCGACATCTTTCCAGTACCCCTCAAAACGATAGGCAAACATGCGCTCACCTGCCGCAAGCATGGCGGGCAACACGTTTTTGCCAAAGTCGTTTTGCGAGTTGGGATCGTTTTCGTCGGCGGTCAGATACGCTTTAAGTTTTTGCCAGTTAAACACGTAAATGCCCATAGACGCTAAATTGCTCTTGGGATTTTTCGGTTTCTCTTCAAATTCATACACCGAATTGTCGGAGTTGGTGTTGAGAATGCCGAAACGGCTTGCCTCTTCCCACTCCACCTCAATGACCGCGATGGTACAATCGGCGTTGTTTTTCTTGTGTTCGGCGATCATTTTGGCATAATCCATTTTATAGATATGGTCGCCCGAAAGCACCAACACGTATTCGGGGTCGTAACGCTCAATAAACACCATGTTTTGATAGATCGCGTTGGCGGTGCCTTTATACCAATCGGCGCCTTTGCTGCGCTGATACGGCGGCAACACGTGCACGCCCGCTTCCATACGGTCAAGATCCCACGGTTGACCCGAACCGATATAGTCGCTGAGTTCCAGCGGTTGATACTGCGTCAGTACGCCGACCGTTTCAATGCCGGAGTTGACACA
>JAZOQQ010000133.1:0-3590 GCA_045656165.1 Acutalibacteraceae bacterium | reverse complement strand
GTGAAGACGATCGGTTTGTGCCATAGTGTGCAGGTGTGTAGCCAGCACTTGCTGGAAGGCGTTGGGATGGAATATAACGAGGGCATCGTGGATAAAATTGCCGGCATCAACCACATGGCGTGGCTGTTGGAAATCCGCGATGCAGCGGGCAACGATCTGTATCCGGAAATCAAACGCCGTGCAAAAGAGAAAAATGCGAATGAAAAGCACTGGGACATGGTGCGGTATGACTATATTGACAAACTGGGCTATTATTGCACCGAATCCAGTGTACATAATGCGGAATACAATCCTTTCTACATCAAGAGCCGTTATCCGGAATTGCTGGAACAGTTTGATATTCATTTGGACGAATATCCCCGCCGTTGTATTCAACAGATCAACGAGTGGCAACAGCAAAAAGGGGAATTACTGGCGGACGGTAATATCACCCATACCCGTAGCCGCGAATATGCCTCGCGTATTATAGAAGCCATGGTTACCAACCAACCTTATCGCATTGGCGGAAACGTGATCAACAACGGTATTATTCCCAACCTGCCAAAAGAAGCTTGCGTTGAAGTCAGTTGTATGGTAGACGCCAATGGCATCGCGCCTACTTACGTGGGAGAACTGCCGCTGATTTTGGCAGCCATGAACACCACCAACATCTTGCCGCAATTGCTCACCATTGAAGCAGCGGTCACCGGGAAGAGGGAGGCCATCTACCACGCTGCTATGTTGGATCCGCATACGGCGGCCGAACTGTCCATTGATGATATCCGCGCTTTGTGTGATGATCTGATTGAAGCTCACGAAAAGGCGGGTTACACCATATTGTAATCACCATCCTCATAATGCGAACGTTTTCGCATACAAAAAGGACAAGGGGGAGAGGGACGTAATGAAAAAACTACTGAGCATTCTTTTTGCAGTCTTGTTAGTTGTTACCATGCTGTGTGGGTCTGCATCTGTGACCATGGCGGCATCTGTTTACCGTCAATTAGGGCAATTTGGCGGTAACGCTTGGCAAGGCACGGCGGATTTGGCGGGGCTTTCCGTCAACGCGTATAATTTCACCCCTTCCTCCAATTGGATGGTGGCGGCCGGTTATACCGTTACTACGGCAGGTACTTATGACTTGTCCGGCTCGGTGCTGATTGATGCTGCCACTGTATCCGGTGTGGCGGAAAACGCGAACACCTTCGATTTCATGATTTTTGAGCGCAAAAGCAATACCATGGTATATCCGGCGGCTAAATCAGCGTTCCTTAACATGAAAAACACAGCGCTTAATCGCTCGGCGGTCACACCTTTTTCTGCAGGGTATACGGCCAAAGCAGGGGATGAATTCATCTTCTTAGTGCGTAATAATTTACAGCAAGGTACGCCTTCCTTGCAGGTGCTTGCCGATCTGTATCGCATAGATGGTGGCAACCGCCAGTTAGTAACTTCCAACTATGACGATTTTTCCGGCACCCAAGGTGCTAAAGGTTGGCGCTATTACGGCGTGTCGGAAACCGGTTTTACCATGCCTGCTGTTTCAAAAACGGCAGTATCGGAAATTACCAATGGTTTTGTGCAATGCCAGCATTTTAACAAAAACTGGTGGGGGGTAAACGCGCAAAGCAGCAATAACGCAAATTCTCCCTTTTATGGCATTGTGGTTGGTCAACACACGCAAGCGGCATCTCCCGGATACATGGTCGCGCGCGGCTTTACCGTAAAAGAAGATGGTCCGGTTTCTTTTTCGGGAACGGTTATGTTGGATATCCATCCTTCCATGGGCGTGCCGGAAAATGTAGATACCATCGGCTTTATGGTGATTGAAAAGAACAGCAACACCGTATTGTATCCGTCGGGGAGTGCCGCTTTTACGGTGTATAAAAACACTGCGAACAATCGTACCAAGCCTGCTCTGATCAGTGGCAGTTTTGAGGCCAAGGCGGGAGATGAAATTCTGTTCATTACCCGTAATGAAACGTCCTCCCAACGCCCCAGCGCGCAGGTGATCATGAATATTTACGCCGAGAAAGAGGATGGCCCGAAATTGCTGGGCAATACCCACGAGGGCTTTAGCGGTACACAAGGCCGAAACAACTGGCGTTATTATTATGCCTCTAACTCCACGTTCAAAACACCGGTAGTACCTGCGCAGAACATTTTCAGTGCTGCTGCGCACTATGATAGTGGCAATAATGCCTGGTTCGCTTCTCAGGCCGCTATGAGTGATAAAGTGATTTCCTCTTTTGGCGCATCGGTCACGGCGGGGTCGGTTACCGCCACTGCTAAAACGGCGGTTGCTGTCGGCTATAAAGCCCCCAAAGCCGGTAACGTTAATTTTAGTTTTTCGCATGAAGCGCTGCCCAAAGACGGTGCTGTGGGTTTCTCGGTGGTCAAAAAATCCACTTTTGAGCGTGTGTATCCCAACGGAGCGTCTTACAAGGCTTTGCAAGGTGGCAGTGAAACCCTTTCCGGCTCCTTTAAAGCGTTTCGCGGTGATGAATATCTGTTTGTTTTTACGGTTTTAAATAATGGCGAAGACGTTAACATCCCTCTTACCTTAACGGTAGGCGGCGCCACGCTGGCGGGCAAGTTTTCCGATAAAAATGACGGTGCGCCGTTCCGTTATTATTTTGCACCTACCGTCTCGGTTTACGAGGCAATATTTAAAGAAAAAATGACCGTAACACCGTACATGGCTGATGATGAGCAGGGCATCCGTGACGTCACGTTTGATATGTCGGTTATCGGGAATTTTGACGAAGAAAAGTGGATGTGGACTGTCGGCGGCTCGAAAAATGCTTTTGAGAATCCGGCATCACCCGCGTTCATGGCTGTGCAAGGCGAAAGCAGCTTAGTATCCAATCGGTACTACAGTTCGATTCGTACTTATACGGCGCAAACGGATTGCACCCTTAATATCAACGGTAATCTGCTAACCGAAGTGCCGGAGTACATGGGGCAGGCCTCTCAAGATTCCCGATTGGATTATATGATTTGCAACAGCAAAGGACAGATCGTTTATCCGACTGATCAATCCGGCTTCTTTACGTTCCATCCGCAGGAACTGCGACCGGATAAACCCATGCTGTTGAACGTGAATGTGAAATTGAAGGCGGGAGAATCGCTGTATTTTATCGGTCGTAATCGAACTGATAAAGATTACGTTTACTTCTACAACTATTTCGTTTTGACTGAATCTCCGGATGATGCTTCGAAGAGTCCCGTTGTGGTGGATTTTTCCGGTAGTTTTTCGGATAAACAAGGTCAGGACGGTTGGCGGTATTATTATGCGTCCAGCGATGCGTTCCGTTTTCTCCCCGGTACTGTTTTGGATAAACCGGCAGGCACCGGCAAACCGGGCGGAAATACCGACGACAAGAACAATGCGGACGATCAGGCGCAAAAAACAGGTTCAACCGTCAATCCAGTGCTGGTGGCCTTCTATGTCACTGTCAGTGTGGATATTTTAGCGATTGCAGCAATCGTGTTACTCGTCGTGTGGAAATTGCGCCAAAAGAAAGCGGCAGTTGTCGCGGCTGAGGCACCGACCTCGGTAGAGGAAGAACCGCCCGAAGCATAAATTGTACGAAGGAGGACGTTGTGGG
>JAZOQQ010000132.1:0-5156 GCA_045656165.1 Acutalibacteraceae bacterium | reverse complement strand
GGCGATATCTCGCACCGTGCTGTACTGCGCGACGTTATCCCATCCGTCAGGGTTGACGTAATGCGAGTGCGTGGCACCCAGTTCCCGTGACGTTTGATTCATCAAATCACAAAAATAAGCAACTGCCGCTTCGTCACTCATGGCGTTATCGTTCGCAACGAGGCGCGCCACGCCGACCGCAATGGTATACGCCGCATCGTTACCGGATGAGATCATCAGACCCGCGATCAAATCACGCAACATTAAACGGTGACCACGCTGAATGCGGCAAATACTGGAGCCGGCTTTTACCAATGACAGTTCCGACCCGACGGTAAACACCGTTTCAGGCGATACGTAACGAAGCGCCGTGTAGGCGGTGGTAATCTTGGTAATGCTGGCGGGGTATAAGCGCTCGTCGGCTGCGTGCTCGTAAAGTGGCGCCAACGTTTGCGCGTCGTACAGCCCCATGTAGCAAACACGCGGTTCTGCTTTGGTGGTGGCAACCGCGCCTGTTGAAGACGATTCGGTTGTCATGGTGGTTGTGGTGGTTGTGGTGGTTGTGGCTGTTGTCACAGTCGTACTTTCGGGTACCGTAGACACCGGAACAACCGAGGTTGCCGTTGCACCTGCCGTCAAGAACAAACAAAGGCAACACAACAACCCTATCAAGCGTTTCAAACAGCCACCCCCTTTTTTCGACAAATGGTACTATTTATCATAACAAGTTATCCTAAAAAAATCAAGCACGCTCACAGCGCGTTTTTTGGAACCAAAAATGACAAATTTCCGACGCTTCCTCTTGAAGCACCCTTGCCTTTTATGCGATAAAGTGATACAATACTGACAATCTTTTTGACGGAGGCGTTGCTGTATGACATTACGATCCAAACGTTATTTACTGAATACGATCGCCTCCTCCTGCTTTTTCGGTGCCATCACCGGTATCCTGACAGCGGTAGTGATGATCGCGTATAAGGTGTGCAGCCATTTCGTGATCCTTGCTTCGGAGCACGGATACGCTTATCTTCGTGATCACGTATGGTGGTTGCCCGCCGTGGTTGTCATCTTGATTGGTGTCGCGTTTCTGTTGACGATCAGCTATCGGAAATTCCCCGGTCTTTGCGGAGGCGGCATTCCCACTTCGATCGGTATTGTGCGTGGTCTGGCCACCTTCCGTTGGTGGGGAAATCTTATTGGCATATTTGTTCTCTCGCTCACCTCATTTTTGATCGGCGTACCCCTCGGCAACGAAGGCCCGTCGGTACAAATGGGAACGGCTGTTGGGCGCGGCACCATACGCTTATTCCCGAAACAGTATCGCGCGTGGGATCGCTTTGCGATGACGGGCGGTGCCTGCGCCGGCTTCGCGGTTGCAACCGGTGCGCCGATTTCAGGTGCTCTGTTTGCGATTGAAGAAGCCCATCAACGTATCTCCCCGACCATCGTCATGACGTCTGCATTTTCGGTTGTGTTCGCCCGTATCACGTCGGAACTTTTAGCGCCGTTATGCGGTGTCAGCGTTTCGCTTTTTCCGCAACTGCCGTTACCGAGTTTGCCGATACGGCACAGTTGGTTGCCGTTTCTCATCGGTGTGGCGATGGGATTGTTCGCGGTAGTTTTTCTCAAATATTTCCGCTTACTGACCTCGTTTTTTAATAAACGGCTCTCCAACGTGTCGCGCACGTTCAAACTGCTGGCGATCCTGTTGCTCACGCTGACGGCCGGTTTTTTCTCGTTTTCCTTTATTTCCACGGGCCACGACCTCATCGTATCGCTGTTGGAAGCGCCTCCCGCTTTGTACTGGCTTTTCTTGGTACTGATTATACGCACGACACTCACGTTAAGCGCCAATACCAACGGCTTTACGGGCGGTGTGTTCGTTCCGCTTTTGGCAATCGGCGCGGTGGTTTCCGCCATGCTTGCCAAAGGACTGGTGCCATTGTTCGGCTTGTCGGGCGAACAATATCCGCTGATACTGATGTTGGGTATCACGGCGTGTATCGCCGGCATGATGAAAATGCCGCTGACAGCCATTGTGTTTTCTTTGGAGGCGCTGTCTTGCTCGGAAAACATTTTACCGGTCATGATCGTAGCTGCTACCGCCTTTGCTGTCACCGAGATCTTCGGTGTGCAATCCATTAACGAATACGTGCTGGAACATCGCATGACACAACGCAATACGGCCAAATCCGTCAACGTGATCGACACCTTTGTTACCGTGCAACCGAAAGCATTTGCCATCGGTAAACAGATCCGCGATATTTTTTGGCCTGCCAACCTGTTTGTGTTGTCAGTCAAGCACGATCCCAACCGCCGCTCTGAGATGGACGTACACGGCGAAAAACTCTTGTTGGAGGGTGACGTGCTGCACGTGCGGTATTCTACTTTCGATGAGGAACAAACCCAAGAGGAACTGACAGCCATCGTCGGTGAACAACCCCGCAACGCAAGCCAAGCCGTTGTTGTGTAAAACACTCGCTCCGAAGAGCGAGTGTTTTGTTGTTGCGTATTCTATCGAATTATGGTATACTGCTTATAAGAATTCAAGGGAGGGATCTTGTTGGAATTTCACGTTAATCATCCTGTGCTGTTTATCATGGTGGGGCTGATCATCGCCGCTGTGTTGGCACAATCCGTGTATTTCCTGGTAAAAGCTATCCGTCGTGCCAAAGCGTTGGGGATCGCAGGCAGCACCATCAAGGCCACCATCGGCTCTGCTGCCATCTTCACCATCGCGCCTGCCGTGGCCATTTTGGTCGGCGTGGTCGCACTGTCCAAATCGCTGGGCTTGGCGTTGCCGTGGTTGCGTTTATCCGTTATCGGCTCTATCACGTATGAAACAGTAGCAGCCGGCAATGCCTTAAACGCCGCCGGCATGGAAGCGAGCGCTACAGTTGCCGACCCATCAATCTTTATGTCGATCCTGTGGGTCATGACCATCGGGATCGCCGCCGGCATCATTTTGGTGCCGTTCGTCACCAAAAAAATCCAAAGCGGTCTTTTGAAAATCGGTATGAAAGACGAAAAATGGGGCGAGATCTTCAACAATGCCATGTTCCTGGGTATGATCTCGGCTTTCCTCGGTTACGTTTTCTGTGACGTCGGACTGGTTTTTTCGGGTGATACATCCGGTCTGATTCCGGTTTGTGTTATGGCAACGTCAGCTGTCGTCATGGCGGTTTTCGGCGGTCTGTCCAAAAAACTGCACGTGCGTTGGATGGAAGATTACGCGTTGCCGCTGAGTTTGGTTGCGGGCATGGCAAGTGCCATTCCGTTTACCGCATGGTTAGGTTAAGGGGGTGCCGAACATGAAAAAGCAACTGACGTATATGGAAAGTGTTCACCGCGACGGTCGCGTGTGGGGTATCATTGTGGGTTCGCTCATCATGCTGTTCCCCTTTGCCGTTTCCGTGTTGTTCGGCGCGATGCCGAATATGGCGGTTCTGGCAAAAGGCCTCGTCGCCACCGCCCCGATGTACTGGGCAGTCGGTATTATTGAGATCTTCACTTACGTACCGATGTTGGGCGCAGGCGGCACGTATTTGTCGTTTATCACCGGTAACATTTCCAATCTGAAATTACCGTGTGCCATTGACGCGATGGAGCGCGCCAAGGTGAAAGCCAGCAGCGAAGAAGGCGAAGTGATCTCCACTATCGCCATTGCGGTATCCAGCATTGTTACCACCATCATCATCATCGTCGGCGTCATCTGCATTGTACCGCTGACCCCGATTTTGGAATCGCCCGTTTTAGAACCCGCATTTAACATGATCTTACCCGCGCTGTTTGGTGGCTTGGCAGTTGTGTTTATTGCCAAAAATGCCAAACTGTCCATCGCACCCATTATCTTAATGTTGATCCTCTTTATTTCGGTGCCGGCACTCAACGCGGGTACGGTCGGCATTATGGTGCCGGTCGGCGTTGTATTCACCGTGGCCGTGGCGCGCATTATGTATAAGAAAGGTTGGCTGTAATATGTGGTGGCTCATTCCGGTAGGCGCGGTGGTGCTGTTTATTGCCGTGTTGCTGATTCGCGCACTTCGTTTTACACCCAAACCGCAAACCACGTTGTTGGAAGGCGAGGAAATCTTTGATACGGCACGCGTTGCCGCCAATTTGCAAGCGCTCGTGCGTTGTAAGACCGTTTCCTACACCGATCCCGCGTTGGAAGACAACGCGGAGTTTGAAAAGCTTATTGATCTTCTTCCTTCGTTATATCCGCATGTTTTTGAGACTTGCACATTTACCAAACTTCCGGATCGCGCGTTGTTGTTTTGCTGGAAAGGCAAAAGCGAAGGCGATCCCGCGGTGTTAATGGCGCACTATGACGTCGTACCCGTGGAAGAAGACGGCTGGGAAAAACCCGCCTTTGAAGGTCTTATTGAAGACGGCGTATTATGGGGACGCGGTACGCTGGATACCAAAGTAACGTTTGGCGGTATCCTGTTTGCGGCTGACCACCTGATAGCTGAAGGGTTTCAGCCCGAACACGACGTGTATTTCGCTTTTTCGGGCGGCGAAGAGGTCAATGGCCATGGCGCCGTGAACATTGTGGATTGGTTTGAAGAACGTGGTATTACACCGTCAATGGTCGTTGACGAAGGTGGCGGTGTGGTAGAAAACGTGTTCCCCGGTGTCAGCGCCCCGTGTGGCATGATCGGCATTGCCGAAAAAGGCCTGCTCAATGCCTGCTACCGTGTACGGTCAACGGGCGGTCACGCCTCCGCTCCCAAACCCAATGGTCCGATCGACCGTTTGGCCGTCGCCTGCTGCCGTGTGTTGAAGAACCCCTTCCCCTATCATATCACGCCGCCTGTCGCCGCGATGTTTGACACGCTCGGCCGTCATTCCACGTTTGTGTATCGGTTGATTTTTGCAAACCTATGGCTGTTTGCGCCGATTTTGGACGCTATCTGTAAATCGTCGGGCGGCGAACTCAACGCGCTGATGCGTACCACCGTCGCCTTTACGCAAATGCAAGGATCCAAAGCACCCAACGTTATCCCGCCAAACGCACAGTTGGTTTCCAATATGCGACTCAATCCGCAGGACACCATGGAATCCGCACTCGCCTATCTGCGTAAAACCGTCAACGACGAGGCGGTGGAGATCACCGCGTTAGAAGGCATGGATCCCAGCCGCATTTCCACCATCGACTGTGACGGTTGGCACAA
>JAZOQQ010000131.1:0-3199 GCA_045656165.1 Acutalibacteraceae bacterium | reverse complement strand
ATGCGTGCCATCAACGCGCTCAGTTTGGCGAATTTCCTGTATGGCAGCCGCAAGGTTTCGTTTGACGTGGTGGTGGAAACCATGTATCAAACCGGCAAGGATCTGTCGCACCTCTACCGTGAAACGTCCGAGGGCGGTCTTGCTAAATTGTATCAGACCAAATAACAAGTGGCGGGGCAACATTACGTCAAAAACCGTTCAGCCCCTAAAATGAGAAATTTTGGATAGCAAAAAGCCACGGTAACGCTAATGCGTACCGTGGCTTTTTCTACATCGGCTATAGCGCTTAAAAGCCCAGATCGTCGCGAACGGTTTTCATGGTGGTCAGCAACGGCTGAGCGGCAGTGGAAAAGGCATCGTGCTCATACACGCAAAGCGACATACAGCAACCGAGTTTCATGCCTAAACGGCGATGCAGCGTGCATTCTCCGCCCGATAAAAACAAAAATGGTGCATCCAGTTCTCGTCGCAACAGATCGGTGATGCGTAAATTTTCCAGTTGTTGCGGCATATCGTTGGCATGGGTGACGATTTTGATGACGTCGGCACCGCGACGTCTTTGCTCCCGTGCAATTTCCAGCACGCGTTCGGCCGAAGCAAATTTGTAAAGATGGGACGACATCAGCACCGCGGTGCCTATGCCGTGAAGGGTATCGATCAACTGTCGCTGTTTACCGATGGCCGCCTCGTTATCGGTCAGTTCTTCGGGGTGCCGACAAAATAGATCACCCATGACGTCACACAGGGAAGCCCCACTTTTTGCCAAGATCAGCAGACCGTCGGCCAGTTGCTCATCGGTTTTTCCGCTGTTATGTCTTTCACGGTAATTCGTCACGTAGCAGGGTCTTCCCTGCATTTCGTCAAACAGTCTTTGATAGATATCGGGGCGGTGATACGTTAGGGGTAAGGACTCCACCTGTAAGCCGTAGGCATCCGCGCCCTGTTGGTTGGCGTGACGAATGCGGTGGATCGCGGTTTCAGGGGTTTCGCATTGAAGCATGACGGTGAGCAACGGTTTTTCGCTATCCAGAAACGTGTTAGCCATTACCGCCACCTGCCCATCGCGTTTCGGCCGCCGTCGATCATGATGTTTTCGCCGTTGATAAACTGCCCTTTTTCCGATGCGATGAACAGACACAGATCAATGATTTCCTGCGGCTCTGCCGCACGCCCCAACAACGTTTTCATGTTGGCCATGGCGGCGCGAGTCAGTACGGGGCCGGGCGAAACACACACGCACCGTATGCCGTACGGTTCGCCGTACTGCGCAATGGATTTGGTCAACCCAAACATCAGACCCGCTTTGGCGGTCGGGTAATCCATTCCGTAGCCGTCACCCTCTTGGCCCGTGATGGAGCCGATGTTCAGGACCAGCCCGCTTTTCTGCTCGCGCATTTGTTTCAAAACGGCGTGGGCCATGTAAAACGGACCTTTCAGGTTTACGTCAATCCCCCAGTCGTACACGTCGATCGGTACATCCGGGAATTCGGGATATTGTTCACGGTCAACCCCTTGTACGCGGAAAGCCGTGCCGCCCGCGAAGTTGGCTGCCACGTCAATACGACCAAAGGCGGAAACCGCCCGATCTCTCGCCGCACACACCTGTCGGTAATCGCGCACGTCGCACACCTCGCCGACGGCGTTCCCCTTATTTTCAGCATTGATCTCCGCCACATACGTGCACAACGCCTGCTCGTTGACGTCACACAACACCACGTTGCCACCGAGAGCCGCCCAGTTTCGTGCAAACAGCAAGCCCATACCCGAAGCCGCACCGGTCACAATCGCTACCTTACCTGTAAAATCCACAATACCGCCTCCTTTTTTTATATTGTAAAACGCCCCGAACGTTGAAGCAATATCAAAACCGATATAGTTTTAACATTTTTGATACTGTACTTGGTATTTACCTTGTTTTCCTTTATCAAATATGATATACTTGGTTGGGTGATGAAGATGAACGATCCTCATAATATCGTCGTGACAGACATTCAACCGCCTATCGTGGTGCACGCCCAAAAGGGCTGGACGTTTCACATGACCGACCGCGAAAGTTTTGGGTTGTCGTTGTGCATGCGTGGCCAAATCACGTATACGATGCACGAAAAGACCTACGTCAGCCATCCCGGCAATGCCGTTATTCTGCCGCAGGGCGGCACCTATTCGCTGGTTGGCGACAAGGATGGGCTGTTTCCGGTCATCAATTTTCGGTGCGCGAATTTTCGTTGCGACGAGATTTTGGTGGTGCCGTTAGACCATCCTCAACGCAGCATCAGCCGCTTTCATTCGCTTCAGGGGTTGTTCCGACGCAACGACAGTTCGTTTGAAATCTACAGCGCTTTTTATGAATTGTTACAGGCGGTGTTTGCAACCGACACAAAGCGGCCTCTACCTTTGGATCGGGCGGTAACCTATATTGAAAAGAATTTACAGGACCAAAGTTTGTCGAACAGTACCGTTGCCGAACAAGTCGGCATTAGCGAGGTATATTTACGAAAACTGTTCACGGCGCATTGCGGCATGGCACCGAAACAGTATATTTTGGAAGTTCGTCTTCGCAAAGCCAAAGAACTGCTGACGAATTCACCGTTTTCGGTAACGGCAATTGCCGAGGAATGCGGTTTTTCAAGTGTGTATCATTTTTGCCGTGTATTCAAACGGCGAGTCGGCATGACCCCTACACAATATGCCGTCAACAATAAAGTGCTTCAAATATAAACGGCAGTGTGGTATAATGAAATAAAGTGAGGTGGTATTATGGGTTTATTTAGTTCAATTAAACAAGTAATTGCTTTAAGAAAACAATTTAAAGATAGCTTCAAAGAACAAATAAAAAAAGAAGCCGCATATTTGCAAATGTCCACCTCGGAATTATCTCAACTTTCGGATGATGAATTATTTAGCGCAGTTTGGGCGCGTACTGAAAATATCGTTTCTTCCAAAGAAGATTTATTAGAAGGGTTTCTTTCTCTTAATGAAAAGCAACGCATTTTTTATGCTGTCAACTATTTAGAGATGGAAGTTAATAACGGCGGACTTTGTCAGTTTTTCGTAAACTCAAGTCGTATGGTTGCACCTATTGTCAGCGAATGTATGGGTATTATTGGTGCATCGGAACACAAAAATTTGTACGATTCATTTATCGAAAAGCATCAAATCAACACACAGGATTTGTCCTCGTTCGACTGTGAAACCGTTG
>JAZOQQ010000130.1:0-4461 GCA_045656165.1 Acutalibacteraceae bacterium | reverse complement strand
GGCCGTCGTCACACCGTGTCGGACGTAGATGCCGCCGTAACAGCGGCGAACAAGGCGGGCATACAGAACGTATCCCTTGATCTGATGCTGGCGACATCCGGTCAAACTGCCGCCGATATCCGAACGGCCGCGCGCCGTTTTGCCGACTGGGGCGCGACGCACGTATCCGCCTATTTGCTAAAACTTGAAAACGGTACGCCGTATGCGATGTCGCCACCCACGCTACCGAACGACGACGAAGCCGCCACCCTGTACTTGGAAGCGGTAGCGGCGTTGCGCGAAATCGGGTTTGCACAGTATGAAATTTCCAATTTCGCCAAAGCGGGATTTGAAAGCCGACACAATCTCAAATATTGGAATTTGGAGCCGTATATCGGCATCGGTCCGTCGGCGCACTCCTTTATTAACGGTAAACGGTTTTATTATCCACGCTCACAGGACACGTTTTTGCAAGGCACCGAGCCGCTTGTCGAAAATCCGGAAGACTCGACTATTCCCGAAAACTCGCCCACCGAATATGCTATGTTGCGCCTGCGCTTGTGTGAAGGCGTAACGGAAGTGGGATTTTATGAACGTTTCGGCACCACGATACCGCTCGCGTGGCGAAAAAAAGCCGCCGCCCTTCCCCGCGAACTTGTTAATGTGGACGATACGGGAATACGCTTAACCCTTGAAGGATTTTTGGTATCGGATGCCATTTTGGCACATATTTTATAAAAAAGAAAAAGCCACGTCTGTCGACGTGGCTTTTTATGTATAATATCAGCGACCTTCGGGCAACATACGGAAGGTGTTAACACGCTGGGACAGCATGCAACGAGAGAAACACTCGGCATATTCTGTGCCGCACTGCTTGCCGCGATGTTGGTTGTTCGCATGGCTGGCACCGAATGCATCGGCACCCGTATGCGAAGCAAGCCAGCCGTACTGGCTTTCGTGGCACTTGAGCGCCTCGGTCTTCTGCCCGATGGTGTCGGAAATATCCACAAACTCCGTAGGACGGAAGCTGCTGACGCCCTCGGACTCCATGTAGAAGATGGCCGGCACAACAGGCGTGTAATCATACTTGGTTTTATAGTTCGGAATGGTCGCGATAAAGCTGGCGTTAAATGCCAAGAGCGATGTTTCGGTGTGGTCGCGCATATAGTCTTCGTGATACTGCGTGATGATCATGTCCGGCTTGGTGTAGCGGATCACGTCCACCAGTTTGTCGATCACTTCACGATCGTTGGAATCCACGTGCAAATCGTAAACACCGAGGTTGAAATATTCTTTCGCACCGATAAGTTTTGCCGCTTTTTCGGCTTCCTTCACGCGAATCGCCGCAATCTCGTCGGGAGCTAAGGTCATCGAGCCGCCGCTGCCGTTCGTAACACCGCAAACGTACACCTCGTCACCGCGCGCCACGCAACGCGCCAGCGTGCCAAAGCAACCGAATTCCGCATCATCAGGATGACATCCTACTGCTAATACTCGCATAAGTAATTCCTCGCTTTTCTTAAAACATTCTGCTACCATGATACTCGTATTTTAACGCAAAGTCAATATTGACTTTGTCTCGAAAAGTTGTACAATAAGATTATACTAAAATCTCAAAAGGAGTGTGTCAGCATGAACCAATACGCCGGTACCAAAACCGAACAAAATTTAAGAGCGGCTTTTTCGGGTGAATCCGAAGCGCGCAACAAGTACACCTACTTCGCTTCCAAAGCCAAGAAAGAGGGCTTTGAACAGATCGCGGCACTGTTTTTGAAAACTGCCGACAACGAAAAAGAGCACGCCAAAATGTGGTTTAAAGAACTGCAAGGCATCGGTGATACCGCCGAAAACCTGGCATCGGCTGCCGCGGGCGAAAACTACGAATGGACCGATATGTACGATGGTTTTGCCAAGACTGCCGAGGAAGAGGGTTTCCCGGAACTCGCTCGTAAATTCCGTTTAGTTGCCGCCGTGGAAAAACACCACGAAGAACGCTACCGCGCTCTTTTGAAAAACGTCGAGACCGCCGCGGTGTTCGAAAAAAGCGAAGTCAAGGTGTGGGAATGCCGCAATTGCGGTCACATCGTGGTTGGCACCAAAGCCCCCGAACTGTGCCCGACTTGTTCCCATCCGCAAAGCTATTTCGAAATCCACGCCGAGAACTATTAAAGACATTAAAAATGGCCGCCCAAGTAACTTGGGCGGCTTTTTTATTGAAAATGCTTGACAGGGTGATATTTGACATGTTAAAATCGTTTCAACCGATAGAGGTGCATCGCATCAAAAGTATCTGCCGCTGATAAGACCTGCCAAAGGTAGCGCAGTGAAAGGGGTGCGTTGCCGAAGTCGAAGGGTGGCAACCTTCGGGCTGGCAACCGGATTTAACAGTGCGGTTGTTGTCGCAGAAATGCGGAGCGCTATACGGCAATAATCAACTGGTTCTGTGGGTTTTTATTGAAATCCGCATACCGTTGTTTTTTGGCGGATAGTTGCTCTTCGGCAACTGTCTTTTTTATTTGTAAAGGAGAATCCGCTATGAAAAACACCGTGTTTACCGGTGCCGCCACCGCCATCGTTACCCCGTTTCGAGAGGAGAAAATCGACTTTGAACAATTTGGCCGTTTGGTGGAATGGCAAATTGAACAAGGCATTGATGCCATCGTCGTAGCCGGTACTACCGGCGAGGGCTCCACGCTGACCGATGAGGAGCATAAAGCGCTGATTAAATATTGTGTAGAGAAAGTGGCAGGCCGCGTACCTGTGATTGCGGGTACCGGTTCCAACGACACGGCCTACGCCGTATCGCTGACACAGTACGCCTGCGAGGTGGGCGCCGATGCCATGCTGCTCGTAACGCCTTACTACAACAAGGCCACACAAAAAGGCATGATCGAATCGTTCCGTATCATTGCGGATGCTTCCACCAAGCCGTGTATTTTGTATAATGTACCCGGCCGCACAGGTTGTAATTTAGCACCCGAATCGGTAGCCGAACTCAGCCGTCACCCCAACATTGTCGGCATTAAAGAAGCCAGCGGTAATATCTCGCAGGTTGCCAAGATCGCAGCGTTGTGCGGTGAGGAATTTGATATTTACTCCGGCAACGACGATCAGATCGTGCCGATCCTGTCGCTCGGCGGTAAAGGTGTTATCTCGGTGCTTTCCAACATTGCGCCCAAAGATACCGCCGAAATGTGCGCCGCGTATTTAAACGGTGACACCAAGCGTGCCGCCACCTTACAACTGGAATATTTGGAACTGGTTGACGCGCTGTTTTGCGAAGTCAACCCCATTCCCGTGAAAGCCGCCACCGCGGCGCTGGGCTTTGGTGAAAACAGTTTGCGCTTGCCGCTGACTCCCATGGAAGCGGCACACGAGCAAACGTTGCTTTCGCTGATGCGCCGTCACGGTATCATCTGATTAGGGGGAACTCCTATGAACATTGCGATCTATGGTTACGGTAACTTAGGTCGCGGCGTGGAATGCGCCGTACAACAAAATCCTGATATGTCGTTAGTCGGCGTGTTTACCCGCCGTGATCCGAGCAGCATTCAAACCCTGTTCGGCACGCCGGTGTACGCGGCGGCGGATATTCTGTCATTTACGGATCGCATTGACGTGTTGATCCTGTGCGGCGGCAGTGCCACCGATCTGCCGGAAATGACGCCCGCTTTGGCGCGCCATTTTCACGTCGTGGACAGTTACGATACCCACGCCACCATTCCGTCGCATTTTGCCGCGACGGATGCCGCCGCGACCGAAAGTGGTCACGTAGCACTGATTTCGGGCGGTTGGGATCCCGGTTTGTTCTCTTTAAACCGTTTATATGCCGCGGCGATTCTGCCCGATGGCTGGGATTACACGTTTTGGGGCCGCGGTGTCAGCCAAGGCCATTCCGACGCCATTCGCCGCATTGACGGTGTAGTGGATGCACGCCAATATACCGTGCCGGTGGAAGACAGTTTAAACGCCGTGCGGCGCGGTGAAACGCCGCAACTCACCACGCGTCAAAAGCATTTGCGCGAATGTTACGTTGTTGCCGCCGAGGGTGCGGATAAGGCCGCCATTGAGCAGGCAATCAAGACCATGCCGAACTATTTTGCAGATTACGATACCACCGTTACGTTTGTGACACAAGAGGAACTTGACCGCGAGCACAGCGGTATTCCGCACGGTGGTTTTGTGATTCGCAACGGCAAAACAGGCATAAATGGTGCGCATACGCACACGATCGAGTATCGCCTGCAGTTGGACTCCAACCCCGAATTTACCGCCAGCGTGCTGGTGGCTTATGCCCGCGCGGTGTACAAGGCGGCAGGCCGTGGCGAGTGTGGTTGTAAGACGGTGTTTGACGTACCGCCGATTTATCTTTCGGACAAAACGAGAGAAGAATTGCTCGCAAGTTTGCTTTAACGCCTGACGGCGTAAAAGACGCAATCAAAGATTGCTTTTTTACGTCCTTTGCGATTTTCGTCGCCTGTT
>JAZOQQ010000129.1:0-3541 GCA_045656165.1 Acutalibacteraceae bacterium | reverse complement strand
ATAAGCGAGTTAGGATGTGAGTATGTGAAAGGATTTTATCTACAGCCGAAACTGATCTCGGCGCTTAAAGGGTACACCGCAAAGCAATTAGTCAGTGATATTATCGCCGGTGTGATCGTGGCGATCATTGCATTACCGTTGTCCATCGCTTTGGCACTGGCTTCAGGCGTGGAGCCGGCTTGCGGTGTGTACACGGCGATTGCGGCCGGCTTCGTGGTGTCGTTACTTGGCGGAAGTCGTGTGCAAATTGCGGGCCCCACCGCTGCGTTTGCTACCATCGTCGCCGGTGTTGTGGCAACACAGGGAATGGACGGCTTGTTTCTTGCCACGGTTATGGCAGGTATTCTCCTGCTGATTATGGGCGTTTGTAAACTGGGCACGTTTATCAAATATATGCCGCACACCATCACTGTTGGCTTTACAGGCGGCATCGCGGTTACCATCTTGCTCGGTCAGGTCAAAGATTTTTTGGGCCTCACTTATGCGTCGGGTTTGCGCCCAATCGAAACGATGGAAAAAGTAGAAGCCAACTTGCACGCACTGGATACGTTCAATCCGTGGGCGTTGCTTATCGGCGGTATCAGCTTGCTCATCTTGATCGTATATCCCAAGTTGGAAAAACGTGTCCCGCCGTCTCTTATTGCGGTCGTCGTGAGCGCGGTACTGGTTGCTCTGATTCCTGCGATCGATTGTAATACGATCGGTGAACTGTATACCATCCCTGCCGGCTTGCCGCAGGTGAATTTTGCGGGCATGGATTTCAGCATCGACAAAATCCTCGCCGTTATTCCCAATGCTGTGATCATTGCCGTACTGGCGGCGGGAGAATCGTTGCTTTCCTGCGTGGTGGCAGACGGCATGGTGAACTCCAAACATAACCCCAATGCGGAACTGGTGGCACAGGGCTTTGGTAATATTGCTTCGGTTTTCTTCGGCGGTATTCCCGCTACCGGTGCAATTGCACGCACATCAGCAAACGCCAAAAACGGCGGCAGAACTCCCGTTGCCGGTATGGTACACGCCGTTGTCTTATTGCTGGTGTTACTCTTCTTAATGCCGTATGCCGAGTTGATTCCCATGCCGACAATTGCGGCCATTTTGTTCATGGTGGCATATAACATGAGCGAATGGCGCGAGTTTGTGCATATCTTCAAGCAAAAACAGTTCACCGATATTTTAGTGCTGGTCGTCACCTTTGCTCTCACGGTGATCTTTGATTTGGTGGTGGCAATTGCCGTCGGTATCGCGATCCATTTACTTTGTCTGTTGATCAAAAAACTGTTACGCAAATAAAAAAACAGCCGCAAGCGATTGCGGCTGTTTTTTTTGTAGTCATTATTTTATCCGATCAGCATTGATCTGTTTGGAGGATTTGCGATGTTCGGGGATGATCTCGCCGGCTTTGGTGAGTGCCATCTTGGTGAGCAACGGACCGACTAATTCATAAATCAGCACCGCGAACAATACGATGTTGCGTACCAAAGCACCTTCGGCTTCACCGAGTTGCATGGCGGTTACCGACATACCGAGTGCCACACCCGCTTGCGGTAATAACGTGATGCCAAGGTATTTCACAATGTTTTTGTCGCAACCGCACGCTTTGGCGCTGAGTCCGCTACCGATCATTTTACCCAAGGAACGGAACAGGATGAATACCACACCGATACCTACGACCGTCCATTGCGTGAAGACTGACAACTGCAATTCCGCGCCGCTGATAACAAAGAACAGCACAAACAATGGTGTTGTCCAGCGATCCACGCGATCCATGAGTTCCTCGGAGGATTCACACACGTTGCAGAAGATGGTGCCCAGCATCATGCATGCGAGAAGGGGCGAGGTGCTGATCGTCACGGGGCCGATCGGCACGTGGATCATGGTAAGCGCAACCGTTAAAATTACGAACGTTACCGATACCGACAACCGCTTGCTGCGCGAGTGGAAGTGCTTCTCGGTTTCGGAGAACAGCCATCCCATGACGGCACCCAAGAGCAACGAGAGCACGATTTCAATGATCGGATTGACCAAAATGGAGAAAACATCTACTTGCCCGCTGACCAAACCTTTGGCAATGCCAAAGGATACCGCAAACACGATCAGGCCAACCGCATCGTCCAAAGCCACAACCGGCAAAAGAATATCGGTAAGTTTACCTTTTGCCTTATACTGACGAACAACCATTAAAGTCGCGGCAGGAGCGGTAGCGGTTGCTACAGCACCCAGCGTAATCGCGACACTCATCGGTAATACGTCCTCGCCCAGCACCAAACTGAGCACCGCCAACGCGACGTCCACAAACAAGGCGGCTACCAACGCTTGTACTATGCCGATAACAGTGGCTTGTTTACCAATTTTTTTAAGCTGTGATAAGCGGAATTCATTGCCGATCGAGAAGGCGATAAAACCAAGCGCAACGTCCGAAATAACACCGAAATGCTCAATATACGGCATTGACGTAAACCCAAGTCCCTCAATGCCGATCAAGGCGCCCAAATGCCCTAAACCGTACGGACCAATCAATACGCCTGCTATCAGATAACCCGTGACTGCCGGCAATCCAAACGGCTTGATAATACGGGTGAACAGCAGTCCTGCAAACAGCGCGATCGCAATGCTGAGTAAAATATCCATGTGAAACCCCTCTTTTCCAAGAGCATATTGTATGCCTTATAAAAAGAAAAGTCAAGATGGAATTTTCAAACTTGACTTTGCATATAATTGTGGTATAATTTCTGTTAGAGAATGAGAGCGAAGAAGCAAGAGGTAACTCTTGCGTTTGCTCTTTTTATTTTTTGCAAAAAGGGGATGCTGTCGTATGTGGGAAGCGTTTGTTCGGTATATGACGGATTTTAACACCATATCGGTATTGGTTCGGATTTTGTTAGCCGCTGTGTTGGGCGGTGTGATCGGTAGTGAGCGCGGTCGACACGGTCGTGCTGCGGGATTGCGCACGCATATTTTGGTGTGTGTCGGTTCTGCCATGACATCACTGACCGGATTGTTCGCCGTGCAAGTGCTGGGAACGGGAGGCGACGCCTTTCGCATTGCAGCACAGGTGGTGTCCGGCATCGGTTTTCTCGGTGTCGGCATGATCTTGGTACGTAACCGCACGGTGGTAACCGGTCTTACTACCGCCGCTATCATGTGGACAACTGCCATCATCGGTATCTCCATCGGTATCGGATTTTATAGCGGTGCGTTTTTGGCAATGCTGGCGTGTCTCTTCACCGCAACGATTTTAACCCGCATCGAGCGTAAACGCCGTATGGCTGCTCATATTTATATCGAGGTTGAGGATCTTCATTCTCTCGGCTCCATAACCGAAAAGGCAAAGGAACTCCTTCCCGATGATTGCCATCTTGAAATCATTAGTCCGAAAAGCGGCATGGTAGGGAATTTGGGTATCTACATAATCACAAGCTCCATGAAGGATATTGCTTCCTTCCAAAAGGAAATGGAAACCCTTCCTGGTATCCATTTCATGATTGTCGAATAACCCATTACGAAAAAACAAAAAGACGGTCGATGACCGTCTTTTTTT
>JAZOQQ010000128.1:0-17059 GCA_045656165.1 Acutalibacteraceae bacterium | reverse complement strand
AGGATGTGACAGCATGAAACGGAAGTTATACGGCAACGCCGTAACACCGGTATGTGAGATCTGCGCAAACGGTCGTCGCTCGTCCGACGGGCGTGTCATTTTGTGCCTACGGAAAGGTATCATGCAACCCTCCTCACATTGCCGCAAATTCCGTTATGATCCGCTTCGTCGCATTCCGTATATTCAACCGGAACTGCAACGTTACACCGAGGCGGATTTCCGCATCGACTAAAAGGAGTGACCAATCATGGAACCGATCATCGTTACACGCAACAAAGATGTCGAACACATTGTCAACGCCGCCGCTAACGAAGGGCATTTTTGGGGCGGCAGGGCGGTAGGACAGCGCTTTACGCTGTTGTGTGCTGCTGATATTCATCACGGCGTTGACCAACTCGCCCATATGGTCGATTATCTCAATTACATGGATGCCATTGATGCCGCTATTCATTTAGGCGATATGCAAGCCGGCGATTACGCGCAAAACGACGGTACGTGGTATACGGGCGAAGTCGCTCGCGCCGAAAAACCGTTTTTCTCGGTCGTTGGCAATCACGACGGCGGTAACTCCGCTAAATTTGAGATCTGCGGCACCGTGCAACAGGTATTTGACAAGTTCTTTGCGCCTGTCAAAGAAAAAACCGGTGTGGATAACCTGACCCACGCCTACTATGCCAAGACTTTTGACCAATACGGCGTAACGGTTATCGTACTCAACAACTACGACACGCCCGACGATTTGGCGGAAAACGGTGATTTCGCCATCAACCGCGGTTTAGAAGCCATGCGCCAAGAACAAATTGACTGGTTCGTTAAAACGCTCGCCGAGATTCCGGTCGGTTATCATTTGATCGTCGCGCGTCATGCGTTTGAGGGATACGCGGTTATGGATCCGTGCAATTGGACACAAGTCAATTGCGGTATCGGTCCGAGTGATCGCGGCGTTTTGTACGGCAGACTCAATAATCCGGTTGCCGACATTGTGGATGCGTGGATGCGCGGCGGTGTCTTAAAACGCACCTATCCTGTGGAAGAAGCGTTCGCCCCCTATTTTGCCGATCTTAACGTGGATGCCGACTTCACCGCACGCGGTGCAGGCGATTTTGTGTGTCATCTGCTGGGCCATTGCCACCGCGACGGTATCGCACACGTTAAACAATATCCGCATCAAAAAATCGTGTCCTTGGCTTCCGCTAATGCAGATGCCTGGCAAAACGGAGACTCTGACCTTCCCCGCCGTTTGGCAACCAAAGCCGAAGATTGCTTGACCACTTTGTCGGTTGATACCGTTAACCGTAACATCTATTTGGTGCGCGTAGGCAGTAATATCACCAACACCTTGGTCGACCGCACCTTTATTGCTATTCCTTACTAAAAAATTGCTTTTGCCTATTGACAAGCACAAAATCGGCTGTTATAATGGCTGTAAAGCATTTTTCCTTTACAGGAAACGCTTGGGTAATCCGAGCGTTTTTTGTTTTGCGAATTTCAGGAAAGGGGGATATTTCATGCCGAAGAATATGGATATCGCATGGTTGTTTGACTTTTACGGCGACATGCTGACCGACAAACAACGCAACGTCATGGAATTGTATTACGAAGAAGATTTATCCCTCGCTGAGATCGCTGAGAATCAAAACATCACCCGTCAAGGTGTGCGCGATTCCATCAAACGTGCGGAATCGCAAATGCTGGAAATGGAAGAACGGTTGCACGTAGCCGCCCGCTTCCGTGCGATGCGTGACGGTTTGGAAGCCATCCGCGATACGGCGCGCGACATTGTGCGTTTATGCGAACAAACGCCTGATGTCTGCACACGCGCCGAGCGTATCGCCACGTTGGCAGAAGATTTGAGAGAGAGGTAATCGCCGTGGCATTTGAAGGATTGTCCGACAAACTCTCTGCCGCCTTTAAGCGGCTCAAAAATAAAGGTAAGTTAACCGAGGCCGACGTCAAGGAAGCCATGCGCGAAGTGCGCTTGGCCTTGCTGGAAGCCGACGTAAACTATAAGGTGGCGAAAGATTTCACCGCTTCGGTATCGGCTCGTGCCGTCGGCGAAAAGGTGATGGAAAGTCTGACGCCTGCGCAAATGGTCATCAAACTCGTCAACGAGGAATTGACCGCGCTGATGGGTGGCGAAGCTGCTCGTTTGGCAAACGCCAACCACCCGCCCTGCATCATCATGATGTGCGGTTTGCAAGGTTCGGGTAAAACTACCCACTCCGCCAAACTTGCCAAGATGCTCAAAGGGCAAGGCCACCGTCCGTTGCTGGTCGCGTGTGACGTATACCGTCCCGCCGCCATTCAACAGTTACAGGTAGTGGGTGCCGCTGCAGGTGTGCCGGTGTTTGAACGCGGCACCGCCGATCCGGTTCAAATTGCGCGCGAAGCCGCAAAGCACGCCAAGGATCACGGCAACGATTACGTGATTTTGGATACCGCCGGTCGTTTGCACATTGACGAACAGCTTATGACCGAACTTCAGAATATCCGCAGTGCCGTTTCACCGCAAGAGATCCTGTTGGTCGTAGATGCCATGACCGGTCAGGACGCGGTCAACGTCGCACAGTCGTTTAACGAAACGCTGTCTATCGACGGTGTCATCCTCACCAAGTTAGACGGTGATACCCGTGGCGGTGCGGCACTCTCGGTTCGTGCGGTTACCGGTAAACCCGTCAAGTTCGCGGGCATCGGTGAAAAACTGGACGATTTGGAAGTATTCCACCCTGCGCGCATGGCCTCGCGTATTCTCGGCATGGGTGACGTGATGTCGCTCATTGAAAAAGCCCAGCAACAGATTGACGAAAAAGAAGCCGAAGAACTTGCCCGCAAAATGCAACAAAACACCTTCGACTTTAACGACATGCTGGACCAGTTCCGTCAAATCCAAAAGATGGGCGATATCAAAAGTCTGCTCGGCATGATTCCCGGCATGGGCAAACAATTAAAAGATATTGACATTGATGAACGGCAATTTGCCCGCATTGAAGCGATCATCCTGTCGATGACCGAAAAGGAGCGGCGCAAGCCCGACATTATCAACCCCTCGCGCAAACGGCGTATCGCCGCCGGTTGCGGCATGAAGGTGGAAGATGTCAACCGTCTGCTCAAACAGTATGACACCATGAAACAACTCATGAAACGCATGAAGAACATGGGTGGTAAAAAAGGCGGCCGCGGTATGCCGATGGGATTCGGCGGGTTCGGCGGCAAAGGCAATCCCTTTGGGTTCTAATTCAACCGCGATCGGTTGTTAAGAATACAAATTAAAAACCATTTTATTTTTGGAGGTAACCAACATGGCAGTAAAAATCAGACTGCGCCGCATGGGCGCAAAGAAAGCTCCCTTCTATCGCGTTGTGGTGGCGGATTCCCGTTATCCTCGTGACGGCCGTTTCATCGAAGAGATCGGCTACTACAATCCGCTGGAAGAGCCGGCAGTTGTGAAAATCGACACCGAGAAAGCTCAGAAATGGATCGCCAACGGCGCTCAGCCGACCGATACCGTCAAAGCCCTGCTGAAGAAAGTCGGCATGTAAGGGTGACAACCATGAAAGAGTTATTGCTGACCATCGCGCGCGGCCTTGTAGAAGATCCCGCCGCGGTCACCGTCACCGAGGATGCTCCTGCGGAAGACGGTACGGTCGTGTTTCACCTGCACGTCGCACCCGACGATATGGGTCGTGTGATCGGCAAGCAAGGCCGCATTGCGAAAGCGATGCGTACCGTTATGCGCGCCGCCGCCACCCGTCAGGATGCCAAAGTAGCCGTTGAGATCGACGACTAATCAAAACCTCTCACGGTCCTTACTGTGAGAGGTTTTTTCCAAGGAGAAACCATATGCCGAAACTGCAATTTTTGGAAGCCGGCGAGATCGTCGGCACTCACGGCGTGCGTGGCGAAGTACGCGTACGGCCGGAATGCGATTCGCCCGAACAATTTGCCACGTTACGCACCGTGTACCTGGATGCCGACGGCACCCGCGCGGTGCGCATGAAAGCGCGCCCGCACAAAAACATCGCGCTGGCAAAACTAGACGGAATCGACACGGTAGAAGCAGCCGCCGCTTTACGCGGAACCATGCTGTATCTCAACCGCCGTGATCTGAAACTCGAAAAAGGCCGCTACTTTATCTGCGATCTGATCGGCGCGCAAATCGTCAACGACGAAACCGATGAGGTATACGGCGTTTGCACCGATGTATCGCACACCGGCTCCAACGATGTCTATCATATGCAAATGCCAAACGGCAAAGAAGTGCTGATCCCTGCTATTCCCGCGGTCATCCGTCAGGTGAACGTGGAAAGCGAGGTCATTCGTATCTTCCCGATGTTAGGATTGTTTGATGATGAGAATTGATTTTTTAACGCTGTTCCCCGATTCTTGCAACGCCGTTCTCGGCGAAAGCATCATCGGTCGTGCCCGCGAACGCGGCATTTTGGATTTTCATTTCCACCAGATCCGTGACTACACGGAAAACCGCCAAAAACAAGTGGACGACTACCCCTACGGCGGCGGCATGGGCATGGTAATGAACGCCCAACCCATCGCGGATTGTTATCGCGCCGTTTGCGAAGAGATCGGGCATCGACCGCATTTGATTTATCTCTCACCGCAGGGAAAAACGCTCACCCAACAACGCGCACGCGAACTGGCCGAATTGCCGGAACTGTGCTTGTTGTGCGGTCACTATGAAGGCGTGGACGAACGCGTGCTGGACGCCATCGTGGACGAACAGATTTCCATCGGCGACTACGTATTGACCGGCGGCGAATTGCCCGCCATGGTACTGGCCGACTGTGTGGCGCGCATGATCCCCGGCGTATTATCCGACGAGGTATGCTTTACAGAAGAAAGCCATTTCTCGTCGCTCTTAGAATATCCGCAATACACCCGCCCCGCCGTGTGGGAAGGGCGCGAGGTACCGGCCGTTCTGCTGTCGGGTCATCACGAAAACATTGCCAAGTGGCGTCGGGAGCAGTCGCTGTTACGCACATTACAACATCGTCCCGATTTACTGGAAAACGCCGATCTTACTCCAAAGGAAAAGGTGTTTTTGCAGGAACGGTCGCGTGAAAATGACTAAAAAACATTCAACATCGCCGTCATTTTTACCAAATACGGCAGTTTCCTTTTTTTCAAAATAGGGCAGGCATCCAAAATTTCAAAAATCGTGGTTTTTTGCATGGTTTTTATTTGACCGCGCGAATGTTTGTGGTATACTATATATAGTAGTTAAAGAAGTCTTGTCGTGATGAGGAAAAGGAGATATTCGTATGTGTGTCAAAGATGTTTTGGTTCAAAACCAAGTGGGCTTACATGCTCGTCCCGCTACATTTTTCATTCAAAAAGCTAACGAATTCAAATCGTCTATCTGGGTGGAAAAAGAAGAGCGCCGCGTCAACGCCAAGAGTTTGTTGGGCGTGCTTTCGCTCGGCATCGTAGGCGGTACGACCATTCGTATTATCGCCGACGGCAACGATGAAGAAGATGCCGTGGATGCATTGGTATCCTTGGTGCAATCCGGTTTCACCGAGTAAAATTTGTTGAGCAAAAGGCGCGGCCGGCACGGCTGCGCCTTTTTTCAATAAACAACCGTTTCAAGGAGGTGTGAGTATGGAAAAGAAAACCGAACTTCGCAAAAAAGCCATGGCCTTACCGTTAGTTCCCGGCGTGTATATTATGAAAGATAAGAAGGGAACCGTGATCTACATCGGCAAAGCCAAAGTGCTCAAAAACCGTGTCAGTCAATATTTCGGTGCCGATACTGCTCACACCGAAAAAGTGCGGCAAATGGTCAGCCGCGTGGATACGTTTGATTACATCGTCACCGACAGCGAGTTCGAAGCGCTGGTGTTGGAATGCTCGCTGATCAAACAGTACGCACCGAAATATAACATCTTACTCAAAGATGATAAGGGGTATCACTACATCCGCGTATCCCCGCCGCCCTATTCACGCATCAGCGAAGCGAAACAAAAGGCAGACGACGGCGCACGGTACATCGGGCCGTATTTGTCGTCGTTTGCCATTAAGCAAGCGGTGGATGAGGTCAACCGCCTGTTCGGCTTATCCACTTGCCGTAAACCGCTTTGCTTCCGCAAGGCCTGCGAGCGCCCCTGCCTGAATTTCCACATCGGGCAATGCTGTGCGCCGTGTAGCGGACGCATCTCCCCTGCCGATTACGCCGAGCGGGTAGAAGAGGCCGTTTCCTATTTAACGCAAGGTCGGGCCAAACTACTGGCTCAACTGCGCGATCGGATGGAAACCGCCGCCGAAAACTTAGATTTTGAAACTGCCGCACGCTTGCGTGATCGTATTCGCGCGTTAGAAAAACTTGCCGCCTCGCAAAAGGTGGTGCAGTCGCGTATCAAACGACAAGATATTATTGCGCTGTCACAGGCACAAGGCGTTGCCTGCTTTGAAGTGTTCCGTTTTACCGACGGTGCGCTGTCGGAACGCGAGCACTTCTTTGTCGATCCGTCCGAGGACACCGCAGCCGTGCGCGCAGAATTCGTGCGTCGCTATTACTCGGTGCGTGAAACCGTCCCGCCACGTATTTTGGTAGACGGTGAACTGGAAGATGAACAACTCACCGCACGTTGGCTAACCGAAAAAGCCAACAAAAACGGTGAACGGTATACCGTGCGTTTCGCACGTGCCGCACGCGGCGAACAAGCAAAACTGCTGGCCATGTGCCGCGATAACGCCGCCGAACGCGTAGCAACACAACTCAGCATGCGCGGCCGCGATATTACCGCCTTGGAAGAGTTGCAACAATTGCTCGGGCTGTCAACCCTTCCCGCTCGCATTGAAAGCTACGATATTTCACATACCGGCGGAAGCGATGCAGTCGGTGCCATGGTAGTCTTTAAAAACGGCAAACCTCTTAAATCCGCCTATCGCCGTTTTGCTATTCAAACCGTTTCGGACGGCGACGATTACGCCGCATTGCGCGAAGTGTTACATCGCCGCCTCACCGAACATCGCCATCATCCGGAGGATATCGGCTTCGGTGAATTACCCGATTTAATTTTGCTTGACGGCGGAAAAGGTCACGTTTCGGCAGTTAAACCGCTTATTGACAGTTTCGGTTACGGCATTGCTGTGTTCGGTATGGTGAAAGATTCCCATCACCGCACCCGTGCCATTTCTGCCGAGGGCGGCGAATTGTCGGTTCAGTCGCGGCGCAGCGCTTTCACACTAATCTCCGCCTTGCAAGAAGAAGTGCACCGCTTTGCTATCACCTACCACCGTCAAAAGCATCGCAAACAAGGTATTGCCACGACCTTAACCGGCATCGACGGTGTCGGTGAAAAACGTGCCGCTTTGCTGTTGCGCCACTTTGGTTCGTTGCGCGCCGTTCGCACAGCATCGGTTGATCAACTGGCAGCTGTTAAAGGGATGACCCGCCCCGCTGCCGAAGCGGTCGTTCGCCATTTTGCCGAGGAAAATCCCGATTAACCCCTTGCATTGATGCGGGTGCCTATGCTATACTGTAAATAAGAAAATTTCGCCTTGTGAGAGGAGCTTGTTACCTTGGATTCGTTTGTGGAACAACTCGTTAAAAAGAAAAAATCCGGTGCACAGATCGCCGCTATCGTCGTCACGATCACTGTCGCTGTGCTGTTGCTCGCCGTCTGCATTTTGTTTCTCAGCATTCTGGGCGCGTTTGCCGTGATCGCCATGGCCGCAATCGCTTACGGCGCATGGTATCTGCTCACCGCACAAAACATCGAATACGAATATTGTATCACCAATGGTGATATTGATATTGATCGCATCGTGGCACAACGTAAACGCAAACGCATTGTGTCGGTCGGCGGCCATAAAATTGAGAGTGCCGGTCGCTACGCGCCGGAAAAATGGGCAGGCCGTCAAGTCGACCGTACCGTCGTTGCCGCGCCGTCGGATAAAGAAGATAATTTGTATTATTTTTCCTATCACAGCAAAAAACGCGGTCATACGTTAGTGGTGTTCCAACCCAACGAACGTGTAAAGGATGCCTTCCGCGAAAGTTTGCCGAGGTTAGTTCAGTTAGACTGGGATAAATCCGAATAAGATATCAAAAAAGGCAGCCAACGGCTGCCTTTTTTCGAAGGAGAATGTTTATGAACCTTCCCGCACATATTGCCCGCTGTTTCCCGAAGCGAGAAGCCAACAGCCATAAAGGAACATACGGCACGCTGCTTTCGGTATGCGGCTCTTACGGCATGGTCGGCGCCGCTGTTCTCGCCGCCCGCGCGGCCGGTCGGTCAGGCGTTGGTAAAGTGATAGCCGCACTCCCCGACACGGCCTACCCCATTGCCGCCGCACAATTGCCCGAAGTGGTGTTTGCACCGTTGCCCGACGGCACGGCTGACAGTTTGCGCGTGTTACTGCCGCATCTGCAAACCGCTACCGCCTTGCTGGTCGGTTGCGGTTTGGGTATGTGTCGCGCCACCGAAGAACGCGTGGAAGCGCTGTTGACAAACGCCTCTTGCCCCGTGATTTTGGATGCGGATGGTATAAACGCGGCGGCACGGCATATATCTATATTGGAAACAGAACATCCGCCGCTTGTCCTCACGCCACATCCCAAAGAAATGTCACGCTTGCTTGCGTGTTCAGTTGAAGAGGTCGAGCACGACCGCGTAACCATCGCACAAACCGCGGCACGCCGCTTTGGCGCAACCGTTGTGCTTAAAGGACACAACACCGTCATCGCCGATCCAAGCGGGCGCTATACCGTCAATGAAACCGGCAATCCCGGCATGGCAGTTGCGGGAAGCGGCGACGTACTGGCGGGTATTATCGGTGGCTTGCTGGCACAGGGCCTCTCTCCGTGGGATGCCGCTGTATGTGGTACGTATCTGCACGGTGCCGCGGGCGACCGCGCCGCCGCACGTGTATCACAACACGCATTACTGCCTACCGATATGTTAGACGAACTGGGTGGCCTGTTTCTAATTTTAGAACAGTAGGTGTTGGGATATGTCCCGTCGCGTTGCCGTTTTTTGTGTGTTCGTGTGTTGTCTGCTTACCGCTTGCCGTCCGACCAAGCCGATTGAACCGCTCTCGGTGGATTTTTCCTGTGACTTTCGGGCGGAATACCAAACGCTCACCGTACAAGGTACGCTAACGCGTCACACGGCGGGTACGCTGCAACTCACCTTTACCGAACCCGAAACGTTGCGCGACGTTTCCGCCGATTGGAACGGTGAAGACATCACCCTGCATTACAAGGGGTTATCCTTTTCGGCCGATGCGTTGCCTGAACGCGCGCTCGGTGAACAACTCATTCGTGCATTTGACGCCGCGCTCAGCGGCGAAGGTAAACGGGAGCAAAACAACGATACCGTCATTTTAAACGGAACGGCGGCGGGCAACACGTTTACCTATATCTATCACGCAAGCAACGGTGAACCGCTGTCGTTGTCTGTCCCATCGTTACCGCTCACCGTCACGTTTTCAAATGTACACTAAAAAACAGCAGATGCACAGCATCGGCGGGTTTGTGTTATTTCGTTATTTCATCGTAAACACATCGCCGGCGCGAAGCTCCATGCCGGTTGCATCCGACACGACAATCATTTTCTTTTCCGACGTGCGTTTAAGAACCAATTTAGCATTGCCCTCTGCCACAATGGTAACGGCGTTGCCCTCTTCAATCACAGATTCCACCGGACATCCGTCGCCGCGACCCCACATGTAATACTGCCCCTGATAGAGGTAGAAGTCGTCTGGATTTTCACGGATATACTCCTCCGGCATCGCTTCATCATAGTGACCCGCCATATAGCCGATGCTTAAACCCGGCAAATCCAAGGTCCACATTTCCAGTTCGTGCGTCTCTTTTTTCAGCAGTTGCCAACTCTTGGTAGCGGCCTTGGCGTAAACTTTTGCAGTCGTGGTAGTGGTAGTCGTCGATTCGATCGTAGTAGTAGTCGTTGTTATGGTCGTAATTTCCTCTTCGGAAGGTTCTTCGCGCAACTGTACTAACACATACACGCTGAAATGCGAAAGTTCAGCCGTCGCTGTACGTGCTGTTTCATCCACTACCGTGTTGAGTTTTTCTTTCGAACCGTCATCCGCTACATAATACACCGTGACATTGGTGGAAAACTCTTGCGGAATGGGGAAAGACACCGCCAGTTTGCCCGATGGTTGCACTTTGGCTTCTTCCTTTACGGCATTAATATCAAATACCGTAAATTGCTCCGCCACGTCGGCTACAGCGGTTTTGGCGCGCTCGTACACAGTACCGCTCGTTACCGCTTCTGCCGTAACTTTCGTGCCGTCTTCAAATACCGAATCCGCCATTTCAACAAACACGTCAGCGCCGACTTCTATTTTTGTCGGTTCGACGTCTTTCCCGCAAGCCGCCAACAAGCAGACGCTCAGTACCAGTACACATGTTAATGTCAAAAGTTTCTTTGCCATAGTAACACCCCACCTTGTTTTCTGTTTTGATTATATATTTCCGACTAAGAAAAGTCAAGATATCACGTACCCAGCAACGCCATGTGGCAAATGCCCGCAAAATCGCGGATCCAGTAACTGGCCAGCAAGTACCACGGCGTATGCGCCGTTACCGCACCCGACACCGTCAGCCCCGCACGGCGCACGAACTGTTGCGCACGGAACTGGTGAAATTCTTGCGTTACCACCGCCACGTCGCTGTTCAACCCGTTGTCTTCTATCACTTTGCGTGACAAGCGCACGTTTTCAAACGTACTGGTCGACTGATCTTCCATATAAATGCGAGCAGGATCGATCCCCTTATCCACCAAATACCGTTTCATCACACTGGCTTCGGTACAGATCTCGTCGGGGCCTTGCCCGCCCGATACCACACACTTTGCCTGCGGATGCTCGGTCAGGTATTCATACGCCGCATCCAACCGTTGTCGAAGCGATAAACTCGGCCGTTCACCGCGCAGGGCGGCACCTAACACCAACACCGTCGCATCCTCGTCAGGTTGGTCGTTACAAGCGACAATCATAAACACCGACAGCACGATAAATAACAGCACCAATGCGGCAACAGCAACGGCAGCGATGCACAGCAACGTTTTCCCGATTCCACTTTGCCACCAGCCGCTGATCATACACGCCACTTTTGGGAAGCAGATGGCAACAACCGCACCGAGTGCACCCACCAACACCATGGTAATGCACCCTGCGTGAAAGCGACCGGATAACGCCGGCAACATACCCCATATACAAATCCATATACATAACAAACACGCGATCACGCGAATTGTCACACCTATCGTACCGGTTCCCAACATGGCTTGTCCTCCTGATAAGATAAAAAAGTGGCACTGCTGGCAGTGCCGCTTTTGCGATGTTAGATCTTACGAACGCGGATAACGCCTTCCACAGCCGCGATGCCGTCCACGACGCTTTGCGGAACGTCGCCGATGATATCGAGCACCGTGTACGCGTTGTCTTTCTTGGAACGGTTGGTCATGGTCTCAATGTTAACACCCGCCTCCGACACGACTGCGCTGATTTGCGCGAGCATGTTCGGAATGTTGCGGTGCAACACGCAAAGGCGAACATCGCCGCTCTTGGCAACGTCCATTGCGGGGAAGTTGACCGAGTTCTTAATGATACCCTGTTCCAAATACGCTTTGAGTTCGTCAGCCGCCATCATGGCACAGTTATCTTCGCTTTCCGGAGTGGAAGCGCCCAGGTGCGGGATCGCGATCACATTTTCCACACACAGCATCTCATCCGAGGGGAAATCCACCACGTAGGCGGCGACTTTGCCACTCGCGAGTGCTTCAAGCATCGCGTTGCTTTCCACCAGTTCGCCGCGCGCAAAGTTCAAAATGCGCACGCCGTCTTTCATGGTCGCAATGCTGTCTTTACCGATCATGCCGCGTGTGCCGTCGTTAAGCGGTACGTGTACGGTGATGTAATCACACTCGGCAAAAATCTGTTCCATGCTCGCCGCGTGATGGATGGAACGAGATAAGCTCCACGCCGCATCAACCGACAAATACGGGTCATAACCGTATACTTCCATACCCAGCGATTTGGCAGCGTTGGCAACCAAAATACCGATAGCGCCAAGACCGATAACGCCCAGTTTTTTACCGAGGATTTCGGGACCGCCGAACTGGCTCTTGCCTTTTTCCACCAACTTGCCGACTTCAGCGCCTTGACCTTTGAGCGTTTTCGCCCAGTCGATCGCCGAAACGACTTTACGGGAGGCGAGCAACAGGCCCGCGATCACCAACTCTTTTACCGCGTTAGCATTGGCACCGGGAGTATTAAACACCACAATACCTTCTTCGCTGCAACGATCCAGCGGAATGTTGTTCACGCCGGCACCGGCACGAGCAACCGCCAACAAGGATTTCGGGAATTCCATATCGTGCATGGATGCGGAACGCACCATGACGCCGACCGGTTCAGCAACCGCGTCGCCGATGGTATAACCGGCGCCCAAACGATCCGTACCGCAAGCGGCGATTTTGTTAAGCGTTAAAATATCCATGAAAATTACTCCTTTTACGCGTTTTCTGCTTCAAACGCTTTCATAAACTCAACGAGTTTTTCAACGCCTTCCACCGGCATTGCGTTGTAAATGGAAGCGCGCATACCGCCAACCGAGCGATGACCTTTCAAGTTCACGAAACCGGCAGCGGTGGCTTCTTTGACAAATTTCGCATCCAGTTCTTCGTTACCGGTCACGAACGGCACGTTCATCAACGAACGGTCTTTCTTCTCAACCGTGCCTTTGAACAGTTTGGACGAATCGAGGAAATCATACAGGATAGCGGCTTTCTTCTCGTTGATCGCCTTCATGTTCTCTAAGCCGCCGATTTCATTTTTCAGCCACTCAAGCACCAATTTGCACACGTAGATGGTGTAGCAGGGCGGGGTGTTGAACATGGAATCGTTGTCCGCATGAGTCTGATAGTTGAACATGGTGGGAGTGATCTCCTGCGCGTTGCCGATGAGATCTTCACGGATGATTACCACCGTCAGACCGGCAGGAGCCATGTTCTTCTGCGCGCCGGCATACAGCACACCGAAACGCGACACATCGATCGGCTCGGACAGAATGCAAGACGAAATATCCGCTACCAGCGGTACGTCACCGGTTTCCGGCAACTTCGTAAACTTCGTACCGTAAATAGTGTTGTTCATGCAGATGTGGAAATAATCCGCGTCTTTCGTAAACTCTGCTTCATCCCACTCCGGAATGTACGAGAAAGTCTTATCCTTGGAACTGGCGATCACTTTTGCTTCGCCGTAACGCGCAGCTTCTTTGTAGGCCTTGGTTGCCCATTGACCCGTCAAAATGAAATCCGCTTTGCCGCTCTTGTTCATGAGGTTCAAGGGCAACATCGCAAACTGCGACGAAGCGCCGCCCTGCAGGAACAAAACTTTGTAGTTATCCGGAATGTCCATAATCTCACGCAACAGCGCTTCACATTCCTTGATAATGGCGTCGTACACTTTCGAGCGGTGCGACATCTCCATTACGGATTGACCGGAACCCTGATAATCCAGCATTTCCTCTGCCGCACGTTTCAAAACGCTTTCCGGCAGCACGGAAGGGCCGGCCGAAAAATTGTATACTCTTGCCATAACTCATTCCTCCAAAAATAATAGAATTACTGTTATTTTACTCCTAATTATTTCAATAGTCAACCTTTACTTGCGCATTTGTGAAACTTTTAACAGCAGTTTTCCTTGCATATTCCCCACATTTACAGTATACTGAAGAAAAGACCCGATTTTTACAAAAAGGTGGGAATACAATCATGACGATTGCTGATGTTCAAAAAATTCTCAAAGCCGACATTGTTTGCGGCGATAATTTGAGCGCCGAGGTGCACAACGCCTGCGGCAGCGATATGATGAGTGACGTGTTGGCCTTCGTAAAAGATCAGTCTGTTCTGCTGTCCGGCCTCGTCAATACGCAGGTCGTGCGCACCGCCGAAATGATGGATATGCTTTGCGTCGTATTCGTACGCGGCAAAGAACCCACCGACGAAATGATCGAACTGGCAAAATCTTTCGGCATCGTGCTAATGAAAACTCCGCTTCGAATGTTCACCGCCTGCGGATTGCTGTATGCCAACGGCCTGACCGGCGGCGACGCCGTATGAGGTGACATATGACACTACATTACGACGTATCGGGTGATGATTTCACCCGTGCCGGCGAAGCGTCCGGCGCGGTAAAATCCACCTTAAAACAACTCGGCTTTCCGGCTGACGTGATCCGCCGCGTCGCTATTGCGATGTACGAGGGCGAGATCAACATGGTCATCCACGCTGACGGCGGCACCGCTGACGTTGACGTTGAACCCGATGCCATCACCATCACACTCACCGACCGCGGCCCCGGCATTCCCGACGTGGAAAAAGCCATGCAAGAGGGCTTTTCCACCGCACCTGAAACGGTGCGTAACTTAGGGTTCGGTGCCGGTATGGGCCTGCCGAACATCAAACGCTACACCGATGACCTGCAAATTGAAACCGAACTCGGTAAAGGCACCTGCATTCGCATGACAGTGCGCGTTGCCTGATTTGAATATTGCAAGGAGTTTGACGCTATGGAACGTATTCTGCATTCCGTAACGCTGGATACCGAAAAGTGTGTGGGCTGTACACACTGTGTCAAACATTGCCCCACACAAGCCATTCGCGTGCGTGACGGCCACGCCGTCATTACTGAAAACCGCTGTATTGATTGCGGCGAATGCATCCGCGTGTGCCCGCATCATGCCAAAAAAGCGCGGCACGATTCGTTATCCGCATTACAAAATTATCAATATACCATTGCCCTGCCCGCCCCGGCGTTATATGGGCAATTCCACAATCTGGACGATATTGACGTGATCCTATCCGGCCTGTTAAAACTCGGCTTTGACCAAGTCTTTGAAGTGTCACGCGGCGCTGAGATCGTCTCGGATGCCACCCGTAAGTTGATGGCAGACGGCTTGGTAAAAAAACCGGTTATCAGTTCCGCCTGCCCCGTGGTAGTACGGCTCATCCAGATCCGCTTTCCGGAATTGTGCAGTCATGTCCTGCCAATGAAAGCACCAATGGAAGTGGCCGCCGCCTTAGCGCGTCAACGCGCCATGGCAGGCACGGGGTTGCCGCCTGAGAAAATCGGCGTGTTCTTTATTTCACCGTGCCCCGCGAAAGTCACCGACGTGCGCTACCCCATCGGCACCGTACATTCGCAAGTGGATGGCGTATTATCCATTGCCGACATTTATCCCAAACTGGTACATGAAATGAACCATCTCGAACAAGTGGAACACTTATCTCATTCGGGCTTGATCGGTACGAGTTGGTCGTTTATCGGTGGCGAAGCGGCAGGCCTGCTGAACGAAAACCACTTGGCAGCAGACGGTATCCAAAACGTCATCCGCGTTTTGGAAGAACTTGAAGACGAAAAGTTGTCGGATCTTGATTTTATTGAACTGAGCGCTTGCTCCGGCGGCTGTGTCGGCGGCGTTTTCACCGCTGAAAACGGTTACGTTGCGCGCGCCCGCATCAAACGCCTTCGCAAATATTTGCCCGTTTCCTGCAGCCGTGCAGAAGACGCCGGCGATATACGCTCACTCAACTGGTCGGAACCGTTGACCGAAAACCCCTCGCTGCGCTTGGCGGAAAATGTCAGCGATGCCATGCAACTCATGTTGCAAGCCGAAACCATCTACGCCGACCTTCCCAAACTGGACTGCGGCGCTTGCGGCGCTCCCACCTGTCATGCGCTCGCCGAAGATATTGTACGCGGTCTGGCAAGCAAATCCGATTGCTTCCGTCTGCGCGAACAGGAGGAACAAGCATGACCGTACGTGACCTTGTTACGACCCTTTCTGCCGAAGTACTGGTAGAAGGTGACCTCGACCGCGCCGTCACCGGCGGCTATTGCGGCGACCTGCTCAGTTGGGTCATGGGCCGCGCTCGTTCGGGCGACGCTTGGTTGAGCGTTATGGGTAACGTCAACGCCGTTGCCGTATGTGTGCTTGCTGACGTTTCCTGCTTAATTCTGTGTGAAAACGCTGCGCTGGACGATGCGGCACGCACACGTGCCGAAACCGAAGGCGTCACCATCTTACGCAGCCCCGAAACTGCGTTTGCGTTAGCCGGCAAACTGTATCAAAAGGAGTGCTGATCATGTCCATTGAACTGGTTCGCTCATTCTTGGCCAAATTTGGTCGCGAACAAGATATCCGTGAATTTTCCGTTTCCAGCGCCACCGTGGAACTCGCGGCCGCCGCGCTGAATGTGGAACCGGCCCGCATTGCCAAAACGATGTCCTTTGCCGACGGCGAGGGGTGTTTGGTAATCGTCACCGCCGGCGACACCAAGATCGACAATCCCAAATTTAAGCAAACTTTCGGATTTAAAGCCAAAATGCTTGCTCCCGATCAGGCGCTTGCTTTAACCGGCCACGCCGTCGGCGGCGTTTGTCCGTTTGCATTACCCGAAACCGTGCGCGTGTTTTTGGATAACTCTCTGCGCCGTTTCGAAACCGTTTTTCCCGCAGCCGGCAGCTCCAATTCTGCGATTGAGCTCTCTCCGTCCGATCTGGAAACGTATTCCGGCGGCATTTGGGTTGATGTTTGCAAAATGCGCGAAGAGTGATGTGAAGTAAATGAAAATTTATTACGATTTTCATATACATTCCTGCCTGTCACCATGCGGTGACGACGATATGACGCCCTGTAACCTTGTCAACATGGCACAACTTGCAGGGCTTACTGCTCTTGCGCTTTGC
Organism: Acutalibacteraceae bacterium; assembly: GCA_045656165.1. Taxonomy (GTDB): domain Bacteria; phylum Bacillota; class Clostridia; order Oscillospirales; family Acutalibacteraceae; genus RGIG3009. The sequence goes on along the minus strand of JAZOQQ010000128.1, from coordinate 316 downwards.
GACCATAACACCTGCGGTAATTGTGCGGCAGCCGCCGCGGTGGCAAAGGAACTTGGTCTTACCTTCTTACCCGGTATGGAGTTGTGCACCGCGGAAGAAGCACACGTTGTGTGCCTGTTCCCCACGTTAGAAGCGGCACAAGCGTTTGAAGAAATCGTTGCCCCTTCGTTGCCGCCCATCAAAAACCGTCCCGAAATTTTCGGTCATCAGTATCTTTACGACAGCGAAGACCGTTTGATCGGGTCACACGAAACCTTGCTCACACCGGCCTCTTCCATTAGTGTGGATAACGTCTTTTCGATGGTGCGGTCGTTAG
>JAZOQQ010000127.1:0-4082 GCA_045656165.1 Acutalibacteraceae bacterium | reverse complement strand
ATCTGGTTAACTATCCCGATCGCGTACGTGCTCAACAGATCAACTGGATCGGCCGTTCCACCGGCGCACAGGTGACCTTTAACACCACCGCCGGCGAGCCGGTCGTGGTGTATACCACGCGTCCCGACACGCTGTTTGGTGCTACATATATGGTCGTATCGCCGGAGCATCCGCTGGTTGAAACGTGGATCAAAGACGGCAAGTTGACCAATGTGGATGATGTGCGTGCTTATCAAGAAGCGGCGGCGCGTAAATCGGATTTTGAACGCACCGAAGTGGCAAAAGACAAGAGCGGTGTATGCTTGCAGGGTGTGACGGCGATCAACCCTGTTACGAAACGTGAGATCCCGATCTTTATTTCCGACTACGTGCTGGTGTCTTACGGTACCGGCGCCATCATGGCAGTTCCCGCGCACGATACGCGCGACTGGGAATTTGCAAAGAAATTTGATCTGCCGATCATTGAGGTCGTCAAGGGCGGCGACGTGCAGGAAGCTGCATTTACCGATTGTGAGACCGGCGTGATGGTCAATTCCGGTTTCTTGGACGGTCTGTCGGTGGAAGAGGCCAAAAAAGCGATCATCGACTACCTGACAAAAGAAGGTATCGGTGAGCAAAAAGTAAATTACAAGTTGCGTGACTGGGTTTTCTCTCGTCAGCGTTACTGGGGCGAGCCGATCCCGATCGTGCATTGTCCGCATTGCGGCCAGGTCGCGGTACCGGAAGATCAGTTGCCGATTCGTTTACCCATGGTGGACAGTTATGAACCGACCGACAATGGTGAATCTCCGCTCGCGGCCATTGATGAGTGGGTGAATACCACTTGCCCGAAATGCGGCGCGCCTGCGAAGCGCGAAACCGATACCATGCCGCAGTGGGCAGGATCGTCGTGGTACTTCTTGCGTTATTGCGATCCGCACAACGATGAAGCGTTGGCATCAAAAGAAGCATTGGAATACTGGACGCCCGTTAACTGGTATAACGGCGGTATGGAGCATACGACGTTGCACTTGTTGTACAGTCGTTTCTGGCACAAGTTCCTTTATGACATCGGCGTTGTGCCGACGGCGGAACCCTATGCCATGCGTACCAGCCACGGCATGATTCTCGGCGAAAACGGCGAAAAAATGTCTAAGTCGCGCGGCAACGTCGTCAACCCTGACGATATTGTAGCGGAGTTCGGTGCGGATACGCTTCGCATGTATGAAATGTTTATCGGTGACTTTGAAAAAGCGGCGCCGTGGTCAAGTTCCAGTATCCGTGGCGTACAGCGTTTCCTTGAACGCGTGTGGGCGCTTTCCGAAAAACTTTTGGATGGCGATACCGTGCGTCCCGAACTGGAAATTGCGATCAACCGCACCGTTCGTAAAGTTGGCGAGGATATTGAAAATCTGAAATTCAACACGGCGATTGCCGCGATGATGGCGTTGCTCAACGATATGAGCGATGCGGGCGGTGCCAATCGTGCCGAGTATGCGATTCTTGTGCAGTTGTTAAATCCGTTTGCGCCGCACATGACCGAAGAGTTGTGGAAGGATCTCGGCTTTGAACAAGACTTGGCATACACGCCGTGGCCGACTTACGATCCGAATAAATGCACGGCTTCCACGGTGGAAATTGCGGTACAAGTCAACGGCAAGATCCGTACGCGCATGATGGTGGGTATGGAAGACGATGCCGCGACCGTGCTGGCCGCTGCCAAAGCGGATGCACGTATTGCACCGGAATTAGAAGGCAAACAAATTGTCAAAGAATTGTACGTGCCGCAGAAACTCGTCAATATCGTGGTCAAGCCGCTGTAAAAATATAAAAAAGCACTTGACGATATTCCGATTCTGTTGTATACTACTTTCGGTGTCTTTTTGGATCACTATGAGAATAACCCCTGCTATATAGGCGGAGGGAGGGAATAAGAATGTCAGAAGTCAAAGTCAAAGAGAACGAATCCCTGGACAGCGCACTGCGTAGATGGAAGAAATCTTGCGCACGTTCCGGTGTTCTTGCTGAGGTGCGGAAGAGAGAGCATTACGAAAAGCCTTCCGTTCGTCGTAAGAAGAAGTCCGAGGCTGCTCGTAAGAGAAAGTTCAAATGATTAAAAACGGGCGATCGTTTGCGATTGCCCGTTTTTTCATAACTATTGAAAGGATCGACGGCTATGTCGTTATTTTATCCGACTGTTTATAAAAACCGTATTACCGATATCACGCCGGAAGAACTGCGGGAATGGGGAATAAAAGGCCTGTTGTTGGACGTGGATAACACGCTCACGACTCATGGTAGCCAAGTGTTGTCCGATGAGGTGCGCGAATGGCTGGAACGCATGAAAGAAGAAGGCATTCGCATGACCGTTGTATCAAACTCGTGGGAGTGGCGCGTAGCACCGTTTGCCGAAAAAATCGGGTTGCGGCACACGTCGCTGTCTTGTAAACCGTCACCCATTGGGTTTTGGCGTGGCGTGCGGCGTTTAGGATTAAAAAAACGGCAATGTGCCGCTATCGGCGACCAAGTATTCACAGACGTGATCGGTGCGAATTTGTATGGTGTGATGTGCATTCAGGTGATGCCGATTGAGTTGGAACAAGGCAAGCCGTTTTTGAAACTGAAACGCAAGATCGAGCGAAAACTGTATGAAAAGCGGAAGGAGAAGGGTGTATGATCGCACGGTTTGGACCGGCAGGCAACAGCGATTCGTTTTATGATGCGGGTCACAAATCCACCTTGGAAGCGCCTGAGTGGGTGGCTAAACAAGGGTTGAATGCATACGAATATCAATGCGGTCGCGGTGTGCGCGTATCGCCGGAAACAGCCGCTGAAATGGGTCGTTTGGCAGCACAATATAACGTGCAAATGTCGTTGCACGCGCCGTATTTCATTTCGCTTGCTTCTGCCGAAGAAGAAAAACGGGATAACTCTATTCGCTATATTTTAGAAAGCGCCCGCGCGGTTGCGGCAATGGGTGGCGAACGTATCGTGGTGCACCCCGGTGGTTTGGGCGGCTTGTCGCGTGCTGAGGCGACGGCACTCGCTACCGTGACGTTGCGCCGCGCTCAGCAGGCGCTGGATGCCGAGGGGTTGTCGGCTATACGTATTTGCCCCGAAACAATGGGCAAGATCAACCAACTTGGCGATCTTGAAGAAGTGTTGACGTTTTGTGAGATTGATGAACGGTTTTTACCGTGTATTGATTTCGGACATCTTAATTCACGTACACAGGGCGGGTTGAATAGCCGCGAGGCGTTTGCGGCCTTATTAGACCGTTTACACAACGCATTGGGTGCTCAGCGCGCCGCAATATTCCACGCACATTTTTCTAAAATTGAGTATACGGGCGGCGGCGAAAAACGCCATTTGACGTTTGCGGATACCGTGTACGGACCGGAACCGGCACCGCTGATGCGCCTGATTCGTGAGCGCGGACTAACGCCTACGTTCATCTGCGAGTCCGACGGTACACAGGCGGAAGATGCCGGCACGCTTAAATGCTTGTTTGAGGGTGACGGAATATGAACCAACGGCTTGAAGAATTATGTTGTCGGTTGCCCGAAAAGACCGCCGCGCTTATCAAAGCGGATCATCACGTGCGTTATCTCACGAATTTTCCGTCGGGTGACAGTTACGTGTTGGCAACGCGTGACGTCGCGTATTTTTTAACGGATTCTCGGTATATTGAACTGGCCGGGCAAACCGTCGTCGGTGCCGAATGTTTGTTGGTAACGCGGTTGGCGGAAACACTTGGTGAGCGATTGGCACACCATGATGTGCAAGTGCTGTATTTAGAAGCAACCGCTACGGTGGAGTTTGCCGACCGCTTACGCACGGCTATGCCGCAGGTTGCGTGTGATACGTCGTCGTGGTTGGATGACCAACTTCGTGCGATGCGCGTGATAAAAAGCGAGCAAGAACTGCATAAGATTATGCAAGCGCAGGCGTTGACGGAAGAGGGGTTTGCACACATCCTGCCCTATATACGCGAAGGGGTAACCGAGCGCGAAGTGGCATTGGAACTGGAGTTTTATATCCGCCGTCGCGGCGCCGAACGCGTAGCGTTCGATTTTATTGTAGTATCCGGTGCCAACACCTCG
>JAZOQQ010000126.1:0-3139 GCA_045656165.1 Acutalibacteraceae bacterium | reverse complement strand
CTCAGCCCTCTTTTTGTTTGATATATTCACTTGGGGTCATATGCCGCTTGGATTTAAACACTTTGGTAAAATACACCGCATCGGTGTATCCGCATTGTTCGGCAATATACGAAACCGAACTTTCACCATGATCCATCAACTTATATGCGTGTTGTATGCGGAGCGTGTTAAGATACCGCTTAAACGTCACATTCATCTGCTTGGTGAATAGCGAAGAAATATATTTTTCCGTATAGGAAAATTCATCCGCTAAGGTGTGGAGCGATAGCGTGGGATCGTTAAAATGCCGATCAACGTATTCCACAATCTTGTTAAATGCCGAACCGCTAACCGCTTCATTGCTGTCAACAGGCGGACAAATGAACGACAAGGTATATAGTAGTAAACTCTCGGTCAGCAAGGTGAGATTTGCCTGTTCTTTATGTCCCAACGCCTGTTGCCAAAATGCAACTAAATGATCCCGTTCGCGGTAAACGGGGGAGTGCGATGAAACGCCCAACTCTTGTAACAGGACCTGACAGCCGTCACCGATAAAACTGATGTACATATACTCAAAATCTTCGTCGGCATCTATTGTGTAACGATAGGAGGGGAAGGCAAAAAACAGATCGCCGACTGAGAGGGGATAGTCGGTGTCGTAATGCAAAAGGCCGCTGCCACTTACCACTAAGAATACCGAAAAGGAGGACGGAAAAAACGGTTGCCGCAGCGAGTGAAAATCCGTTTCATATACAAAATGGATCGGCTTGATACCGCCGGTATACGCTTTGTCTGATAAGAAATTGCAAACGCTGTTACTCATGCCGCTCACCTCACGAGTTCAGTATAACAACGTTTGTATATGAAATCAAGTGCATTCGGATTTTTCACGGAATTGTCACGAAAAAGTGCCGCCACTGCCAAACGACCGAAATGCCGCGAAAAGCGGCTTTTTTTACTTGCAATAATCTGCGTTTTTTGCTATTCTTTTGATAGCATCAAAAAAGGGGGCCTGCGCTTTGAAAACGGTTTTTTCTTTTGCACGAAGCAACGGTGCCGAACTGCGTGAGACATGGGATGGAAACTCCTTTGCCATGCAGTATTTTGACAAAGGGCAAACAACCGCGTTGTCCGTGTATTCGCCGTGTGAACTGACGCAATCGGCAGCGTGTATCCCATGGTACGGTATGTCGGTTGTTGATGTTTTGACGAGCGGTCGGGATATTCTGACCGATCAATTGCTTTCGGGTGGCGAACCGTCGTATGCCCGCGTGGAACCTCTGCTACCTCCTGTGGAAGAGGGGGCGTATGCGTTTTTTGGCGGTGCCGCCAGCATTAGCGGCGTGGAATTGGATTTAGCCAGTGGTATTCTGTATTCTCAGGTGTATGGTGATCAAAACGTCCCTAAAGAGCCCTTGTTTGAACCCAAGACGGTGGATGCGGTGTTGGGCACTCAAAAACCGTTTGTTCGGTTATTGGATGGTCGTTTTCCCATCCTTTTCTCTGTGCACGCCGATGATCGTGAAGTTTTGGAGTTTTTGTATTTTGTCGAGCCGGGCGACACCAATCGCGATCCGGTCGTTTGGATTCGCGAAAAGCGTTATCCGCGCCGTGACCCCTCTGCGTATACGGTCTGTTATTCTTTGGTATCTCGTTCTCGTGTAATCCCATATCATGCGATACCCGCTCAGACCTTTCAGGATGCTTTGGCGGATACGGTTGCATACTGGTTGCGCTTTTCCTCACAGGGAGCGCAGTTTGATCTGCCGGAAAAACAACTGGAGCGTATCGTAGCAGGCGCACAAATGGCGTGTGCTGTTACGTTTACAGGTGATCATCCGCACTATGGTCATCGATATTACGGGAAAGAGATACATGATCATTTCCCGCCCAATTTTTTATGGACGTTGGAATCCTGTTGCGTACAAAATCGGTTGCCTTGGGCACGTCGGATTGTACAATACTTGTTTGCGTATGCTTTAACTGACGAGGGGCGTTTCGTATATCGCCAGGGAAACGAAGAATTGTTCGGTGCCAGTGCTTGTGAATATGCGCAACTGCTTTGGCTGTTGGATCGCTATGCCGACGCGTTGCGGTTGGATGTTGACTATGCTGAGCAATTGCGGGGTATGGGTGGCTATCTGCTGTCTCACATGCATCCGTGCGATGAAATCGGTGGCAAACCGCTGATTTATATGTGCGCAGAGGCGGATTCCAATACCCGTGTTCATGCGTACATCAACAATAATCTTTGGTGTGTACGTGGCTTACGTGCACTTGCTTCTTTGCTGGCGCGTTTCGGCGAGGACGGCACGGAGTTTGGTGTACAAGCAGAGTTGCTACATGCTGCCGTGTTGTGCTTGTTAGAAAAAGAAAGTGAGTGGGATGATCGTTTCGGAACCCTGCCGCCGTTTCGTGTGGGATACACGGCAAAGCCGGCAACCTTAAGTGCTTGCCGTGAAACATTCTCGCCCATGACGGATGCGGAATATGCACAATATGCCCGTTGGATCGACATGCGAAAACAAGGCGATGCGACACAGGAGTACACCGAAAACAATTATGCGAATTATCGCTATTATCCGGAAATGCTCGGCAGCATGTTACTGCCGCCGGAGCATGCCGCCGGTGTTATGTCTTTGCGTGAGAATTTGGGTGGCGAACTGTTGTGTATGACACGCTTTTTGTCGCATTTGGATGACTGGCCGGTATTGCATTATGCACGGTTCTTGTTAGAAAGCGGACACGTTGATAAATACCTAACGTTGTTATATGCCCATGCTTGCCATCATGGCATACCGGATCTCATGTGCTATTACGAACAGGTGTCCCCTGCCGGAAAAGTCCATGCCGAAGATTGTGTACCGTCGTTGCTGACGGTCCCGATCATGGCGGCGTGGATGTTCGCCTATGAACGCATGAGCGATAACACACTTGTGTTGTTGGGCGGTATTCCTAAAGCGTGGTATGCAGAGGGGTTTGCGGTGAAAGGACTCGGTACGTCGTTTGGTACCGTGAGTGTCACGGCGGATGCGCAAAACGTGTCAATCACATTTTCAAAAGCTCCTGAGAAACCTGTTTCGTTGGTTCTTCGCCATCGTAGTGTTGTGCAGGTGACGGGGGGAGAAGAGTATGTTCTTTCACAAAAGGGTAACACGTT
>JAZOQQ010000125.1:0-6821 GCA_045656165.1 Acutalibacteraceae bacterium | reverse complement strand
CTGCCGTCTGCATAAGCGATCGCCATACGTTGATACGTTTCGGCGGATGAGATGATCTCTGCTTTGCGCTGATAGATGGATATATCTTCCGAGAACATACGCTTAACATTAACCGTATCCGCACCAAGTTTACGTAAATACGCAGCCGCTTCAAAGGTACGCACGCCGGACTTCATTACAAAATTTCGGGTATCCAGCATAATGCCCGCCAGCAACGCTTCCGCATCGGCACGTGATACTTTGACATCGCTCATATATTGCAAAACTTCGGCAACCATTTCCGATGCCGAACTGGCATACGGTTCGTGATAGAACAACACCGTATCGTCAATATGATCCACCATTTTGCGATGGTGATCGATGATCGCGACGTTATCCACCTTTTGATAGAGTTCAGGGAAATCCAAACGCGCCGCTTGATGAATGTCGGTGATGATTAACAACGTGTTCGGCGTTGCTTGTAACAGTGCTTCCTCACCCGTGATAAACATATCGGCTTTACCATGTACGCGATAGTGCTCAACTAAGGCACCGGCCAGGGTGGTTTGGGGATCGTAGACTGTGTAGGCGGTCTTGCCCAAACTGCGGCAAGCATCGGTAAGCGCCGCGGCAGAACCCAAACAATCCAAATCCGAATAGCGATGACCCATGGTAAGAACCACGTCACACTCTGCCACCAGTTGTTGCAAAGCCGAAGCGATCACACGCGAACGGACCTTGGTACGCTTTTCAACACTCTTTGACAGGCCACCGTAGAAATCAAAACCGTTTTTCGTCTTAACGACCGCCTGATCGCCACCGCGACCAAGTGCCATATCCAGCGTCTGGCGAGCCTGCGTATCGGCATCCAACAACGTGTTTCCACGGCCGACACCGATCGACAACGTTAAGCTGACACCATCAGCCGTGCGTATGGCACGAACCTTATCAAGTATTTCAAAACGATCCTTTTCAATGAGATCCAAGTGGCGTTGTTCCAACAAAATGACGAAGCGGTCGGAACCGTTTTTGCGAAAAATGCCGCCGTACTGATTTGCCCAGTCTTCCAGTAGCATATCCACTTGTGAAAATAACTGCGCTCGCTCACTGTCACGCAAATTTTTTGTAACCTCTTCGCTGTTGTCCAAATCCAATGACAAGACGACCGGACGGCTGAGGGTGTATTCTTCGGCAATACGAGTGAGTTCCGTTTGATCAAAGCAATACAGCACATAGCTGACGGTTTCTCCCATTCGCATTTTATTGACATATACACCGTAGTTCCGACCATTGCAGTCCACGCGCGGTAACAAGCGACCCGCTAAACGGCCAACGCTCAAATCGGGAAAGACCGCGGTAAGCGGCTGGCCGAGCAGATCATCGCGCCGCAATACTTCGCTACGAAACAGATCGTTATACCACACCAGTTCATTGGCATCCGACACGAGAGCAACCGGCATCGGCATAGCGTTGAGCGCAGTACGATCTTGCTGATTGAGCTGGGCGGTAACGCTTAACAAATAACGGCGAATATCACGTTTAACCGACCATAACCGCCACATACCGTAAGCCCACACCACCAGTGAGATCACACCAAGAACATAAAATACCGTTCGATTAAGAAACAGCGTGGTTAAGAGGAGAAGGAGCGACAGACAACCGAATAACAGCACGACCGGTGAAACCGACCATACGGTTTTGCGTTTCATGGGGCCCCCTCCTTTCAAATCAATCTCTTTTACGCTTAGTTTTCCATGATGATGGGCAAGATCATGGGGCTACGCTTGGTTTTTTGGAACAACATACGCGAGAGTTCGTCGCGCACACGTGATTTCATGGTCGACCAATCATGAGAATGGCGACGGCAACAATCTTCCAAGACACGACGAGCAATGGCTTTTGCTTCGTCCATCAGTTCTTCGGCTTCCCGCACATAGACAAAGCCGCGGGACACGAGATCGGGACCGGACACCACCTGACCGTTGATAGGGTCGATGGTGGCAACCACGACGATCAAGCCATCTTGTGCCAAGTGCTTGCGATCACGTAGCACAATGCTGCCGACATCGCCGATACCGAGACCATCCACCAACGTGCGACCGGCAGGCACCGATCCGACGACAGACATTTTATCGGCAGTGATCTCTACGACTTTACCAAGGTCGGTCACCAGCACGTTTTTGGCCGGCATGCCCATACTCTTGGCCAAGTTAGCATGCTTTTGCAAATGTTTGTATTCACCATGAACCGGAATGAAAAATTTCGGTTTGGTAATGCCGTGAATGAGTTTGAGTTCTTCCTGACAGGCATGGCCCGATACGTGCACATCGTACATCTTCTCATATACCACGTCACAGCCACGTTTCATCAATTCGTTAACGACCTTACCGACGGTCTTTTCGTTGCCGGGGATGGGGGTAGCGGAAATGATGATATAATCCTCCGGTCCAACTTCGACTTGCCGATGATCGGAAAACGCCATACGCGCAAGTGCTGACATGGGCTCGCCTTGGCTTCCTGTGGTAATAATGGTCATTTTTTCTTTGGGATAACGATTGATCATATCGATATCCACAAGCAACCCTTCAGGCATGGACAGGTAGTTGAGTTCGTGTGCAATCTGCACATTGTTTACCATGCTGCGGCCCGAAATAGCGACCTTGCGTCCGTCTTTCACCGCGGCGTCAATGATTTGCTGAATACGCGGCAAGTTCGAAGAAAACGTAGCGATAATAATACGCTTGTTTTCCGCTTTCTTAAATAAGTTGCTGAAGCTCTCACCCACCACGCGTTCGCTGGGAGTATAGCCCGCACGTTCGGCATTGGTGGAATCCGCCATCAAAGCCAAAACGCCTTCTTTCCCCATTTCTCCGAGCCGAGGAAGATCAATCATCTCGCCCATAATGGGTGTGCAATCAATTTTAAAGTCACCGGTATGCACCACGTAACCCAGCGGCGTTTTGATACCAAGACCCACGGCGTCCGGAATGGAGTGGTTGACGTTAATAAACTCCACCGACACGTCGCCAAACGGCACGACGTCGCCCGGTTTAACCACGTGAAGCGGTACTTTACCCGACAAGCCGTGTTCCTTAAGTTTTGAGTCGATAAGAGCAATAGTCAGTTTGGTAGCATAGATCGGGAAGATCATTTGCTTGAGCAGATACGGCAGGGCGCCGATATGATCTTCATGTCCGTGAGTGATTACGATACCACGAATGCGGTCACGACATTTTTCTACATGCGTAAAATCGGGTAAGACGATATCAACACCGAGCAGATCCTCGTCGGGAAATGCCATACCGCAATCAATCAAGAAAGCATCTTCGCCGTATTCAAACAGCGTCATGTTCTTGCCGATCTCATTCAAACCGCCAAGCATGGTCAGGTGCACAGGGTGTACCGGCTTGGTTGGACGGTTTTGCGACGAGCGGTTATAATAACGGCGTGCCGTTTTTTTCGGTGCCGACTTTTTCACTTCGTTTTTAGGTGCACGAGCCGGCTTGCGCGGCGCGTTCTTGGGCGGTTGTTTCATTTGTTCTTTTGCCATATAATCCTCCGTTTCAAAAATTAAGTAAAATGGAAATTAAGCCCCACACAATCTGTGAGGCCGTTATACTCATATAGTCCGTTCACATCATAAAAAGACTTGCGCTAACCGATCACATTCGTAGATTTATTCTACCTTTTTTTCGCAGATTTGTCAAGCAAAGTATGACACAGTAACGGGATAATTAGACTTGCCCAAACGAAAAATTTTTGTTATAATAACATTTGCAAAGCGAAAGCGAGGGATACAACGTGAAAAAAGTAGAACTTTTTACCGACGGCGCCTGTTCGGGAAATCCCGGCGCAGGCGGTTGGGCGGCAATTTTACGATATGGTACACATGAAAAAGAACTATGCGGTGGTGAAAAACAAACCACCAATAACCGCATGGAATTGACAGCGGTGATTGAGGGCTTAAAGGCGTTGAATGAACGTTGCGAAGTGCTGATCACCACCGATTCCCAGTACGTCGTCAACGGTATTGAAAAAGGTTGGGCCGCCGGATGGAAGCGCAACGGTTGGCGAAAATCTGACAAAAAGCCCGCCCTAAACGCCGATCTGTGGGATACACTATTGACGCTGACTGCCTTGCACGACGTCAAATTCCATTGGGTACACGGCCACCAAGGGCATCCCGAAAATGAGCGATGCGATGCGTTGGCTGTGGCGCAATATCAACAACTGACATAATAAAAGAGTCTGTCACAAACGTGACAGACTCTTTTTTGATTACTTAACCGCTTTGGCGACTTGGTAATAGTCATCCGTAAGCAAAGTATCCGCGCCCATAGCGATTGCTTTTCTTGCTTCGTCGGGCGTATTGGTGCAATAGATACCCACTTTTAAGCCCGCTTCATGCGCCGCATTGACGCGTGCCTCGCTCGCATACACGGTGGAAAACTGCACACGGGCGCAATCACATTCCACCGCAACGTTCACCGCATCACACAACGTATCGTCGGTTTGGCAGAAGCAGAGGGAAACCGTTTTATCCAACGAGCGCGCCGTCTTCAAAAGTTGAGCGCTCGCCGACGTGATATACACGTACTGACGGCAGTCGTAACGATCAATGAGAGCCAGAATTTTAGTAACAAGTTCCTCTTCCCGTTTCCCATTTGTGCCGACAAAAATATTCATGATGGTATGGCAGGAGAATTTTTGTAAAATCTCTTCAAACGTAGCGGCCGTCATGCCCGCAAACGCCGGTGCAAAACCGGAACCGAAATCTAACGTTTTGATCTCAGCAAGCGTCAGATCCCATACCATACCGCTGCCATTGCTGACAAGTGCCATATCCGGTTCGGCAACGCATACGACTTCGCCGTCTTTGGTCAGCCACAAACCGAATTCAATCTCATCGGCACCGACCGAAACCGCCGCGCCCAAGGCGACCATGCTGTTGTCGGGGGCAACGCTCTTGAAACCGCGATGGGCACACACACGGGGGAACTTTGCCCAACGATCCGGCAAGGCGATGGCACTTCCGGCGGGACGATAGGTCCATGCGCGACGGCCGATTTCCACATATTCATAATGTGCGGAATCAGGATTACCGAAGCCCGCAGGTTTATAGTATTTATCGTGCGGATCAAATTCCGCCACCGCCATACCCGTTTGGCTCTTCATATTGACAAGCAATTCGCCTTTCGGAGAAGCGATCAAACTGCCACCACCTATGTTGGTGTCTTCTCCCATACTGACTGAGGCACGCACCACGTAGGCATTGGTATTATATGCACAGAAGCAACTCATGTTTTCGAGTGCAGACTGCAAGTCACTGCGCTGATGTGAGCAACCGATCACAACATCCACGTTTTGGCGGGCAATATGAGCAAATTGCTCATAAAAATAGAAATCATAACACGTTAAGAAACCGAAACGAATGCCCTCCATCTCCACGACGGTCGGTTGTACCGGTACTTCGCTTGGTGACGGATCGATGCCGTAAGTTTTCACTTCGCCGGCAGTAGGATGGATTTTATAGTAACGGCCCACCACCTCGCCTTGGCGGTTCATGGCGTGCGTGGTGTTGTGGCGGTTTCCGTTCTCATCCACATACGTCGCGTTGACAAACACCATGGCGTTGCAACGCTTGGCAGTTTCGCGGCATTTTGTTAAAACACGCGCGTTAAAGCGGTCGTAGTTTTGCTGAAATTCATCGCTTGTGCGCGAATACACCGGCAGATCACAATATTCCGGCAATACGATAACGTCTAAACTGTCGTCACATTGATCCAACGTTGCCAAGTTTTGTTCAAACAACTGCTCAGCATCAGCAAAATTCAAAGAATACGGAAACTGTAAAATGGCAAATTTCACGGTTGCTTCTCCCCTCTTATTCTAAGATGGCTTTGTGGAATACTTTTTTACCCTTGCGGATCTTAAGACCGGCTTTCAAATCATCGGCCGTATACGCGGCGGAAGGGTCGCTGACCTTGACGTCGTTAACCGTCACACCGCCCTGCTGTACCAAACGTCGTGCCTCACTCTTGGACGGAAGCAACTCGCATTTCAAAAGCAGATCCAGCAAGCCGATGGTACCGTCAGCCAAATCTGCGGCAGTCAGCGTGGTTGTCGGCATATTCGAATCATCCGCGCCACCCGCAAACAACGCCTGCGAAGCGGTGCGCGCTTTATCGGCTTCGTCTTTACCGTGCACCAACGTGGTGAGTTCATACGCCAAAATATCTTTGGCCTTGTTGAGTTCGGCACCTTCCCACTTATCCATTTCATCGATCTGTTCAAGCGGAATAAAGGTCAACATACGGATGCATTTGAGAACGTCCTGATCGCCGACGTTGCGCCAGTATTGATAAAACTCAAACGGCGACGTTTTATTAGGATCCAGCCATACGGCACCGTTGGCGGTTTTACCCATTTTTTTGCCCTCGGAGTTCATGAGAAGCGTAATGGTCATAGCGTACGCATCTTTACCGAGTTTGCGGCGGATGAGTTCGGTACCGCCCAACATATTTGACCACTGGTCATCACCGCCAAACTGCATGTTGCAATCGTATTCCTTGAACAGATGATAGAAATCGTACGACTGCATGATCATGTAGTTGAATTCCAAGAAGGATAAACCCTTCTCCATGCGTTGCTTGTAGCATTCCGCGCGCAACATGTTGTTGACCGAGAAGCAAGCACCGACTTCGCGCAATAACTCCACGTAGTTGAGCTTGAGCAACCAATCGGCGTTATTAACAGCAATCGCACCGTTCTCGCCTTCAAAATCGATGAATTTCTCCATCTGTTTTTTAAAGCATTCGCAGTTATGCTCGATAGTTTCGGGG
>JAZOQQ010000124.1:0-3292 GCA_045656165.1 Acutalibacteraceae bacterium | reverse complement strand
CAAGCGGCGGCCGATCGCTGTCAATCGCTGTCAAATTCTCGTAATTCAGTTGCGGGCGACGCAATAAATCTTCCAACCGCACGCCACTGACAACTGCTGTTGTACCGTTTTGAGTCAAGACGGTATTAAGCGCATCACTCGGCGACAAAATGGTGTCATGCAACCGTTCACGCTCTGCCGCTTTTTGCTCCTGACGACGGCAAAAACGCTCCCAACGCCCATCATCCACCAAACCTACACGCCGCCCGATCGGTGTTAAGCGCTCGTCGGCGTTATCTTGCCGCAAAACCAAACGATATTCCGAACGCGATGTCATCATGCGGTACGGATCCATACACCCTTTCGTCACCAAGTCGTCGATAAGGGTGCCGATATAACTGGATGCACGATCTAAAATCAGCGGCTCTTTTCCCTTTAACTTCAACGCGGCGTTAACACCGGCAACCAAACCCTGTGCCGCCGCTTCCTCGTAGCCCGAACTGCCGTTAAACTGCCCCGCACCATAGAGGTTCGGGAACGCTTTGCACTCTAAGGTTGCCGCCAATTGCAGCGGATCGCAGCAATCGTATTCAATGGCATACGCCGCGCGCATCACCACCACGTTTTCCAAGCCCGGAATGGTACGCAAAAAGCGCAATTGCACGTCAACGGGTAATGACGACGACAGACCTTGCAGGTACATTTCATCGGTATGTAAACCGCACGGTTCAATAAACACCTGATGGCGCTCTTTGTCGGCAAACCGCACCACTTTATCTTCAAAACTCGGACAATAGCGCGGTCCGACACCGCTAATCTTTCCACCATATAACGGCGAACGGTGCAGATTTTCCAAAATGACCTGTTTGGTTTCGGCAGTCGTCCACGTAATATGGCACGCCACCTGATTTTCAAGTAAACCCTCAGTTTCAAAGGAAAACGGCACCACCGGTTCATCGCCGAGTTGCTCTTCTGTCTTGGAAAAGTCAATGCTGGAACGCAAAACACGCGCGGGTGTGCCGGTTTTAAAACGGCGAAGCGCCATACCCATATCCACCAGCGACTGCGTCAACTCGGATGCTGGGAACAACCCATCCGGTCCACCATCGTACGACACGTCACCGATAAACAAAGTGCCGCGCAGATACGTGCCGGTTGCGAGTATCACCGCATCAGCAAGATACTGCTCTTCCAAGCGGGTGGTAAGCAACCATTTTTCATCCTCGCTCCGTTCAAGCGATACAATTTCGGCTTGTTTCAGCACGACATTCTCGGTGGTTTCCAAGCAATGCTTCATATAGGCGCCGTATTCACGGCGATCAATCTGTGCGCGCAACGAGTGAACCGCAGGTCCTTTCCCGCGATTGAGCATGCGCGACTGCAAAAAGGTCGCGTCCGCAGCTTTGCCCATTTCCCCACCGAGCGCATCAATTTCACGAACCAAATGCCCTTTGGCAGTACCGCCGATCGACGGATTGCACGGCATATTGCCCACCGCATCAAGGTTAATGGTAAAAATCGCGGTACGACAACCAAGCCGCGCCGCCGCTAATGCCGCCTCGATGCCGGCATGGCCCGCGCCGATCACGGCTACGTCAAACTGTCCGGCGAGAAATTTCATGCCGACACCCCCTTTTTGCATTCTGCTCTCTATTATAGCGCGTTTTTTGGCGCTCTTCAACCACAAAATTTGAATTCCACACACTTTCCACACGGTTTTTCGGTGGAAAAGTGGAAAATTTGGTGGAAAACTTTTTCGTCCTCTGCAGTTCTTGTCGCTTCGCATCCGTTCGTGACGAACCCTCCCCACTTTCCACCGATCCTTCCACATTTCCTATTGAAATACACGCTTTTTTGTGGTAGCATGACAGAAAGACCGCAAAAGGAGGGGTAATATGCACGCTTTGACCGACCTTGGCAACGTACGGGATATTTTGTCGCGCCACGGGTTTTCGTTTTCCAAAGCGCTGGGGCAAAACTTTTTAATAAACCCCTCGGTTTGTCCGCGCATGGCGGCCGGCTGTCACCCCGACCTTGAGGGCGATTTCGCAGTGCTGGAGATTGGCCCCGGCATTGGTGTGCTAACACGCGAGTTGGCGCAGGTCGCCAAGCGCGTCATCAGCATTGAACTGGACACCCGATTACTGCCGATTTTGGAAGAAACGCTGGCGGATTGCCCGAATGTCACCATCATAAACGGTGACGCCATGAAATTAGACCTGGCCGCCATTCTGCAAGAACACGCCGCCGATTTGCCGGTAGTGGTCTGCGCTAATCTGCCGTATTATATCACGTCGCCGCTTCTCATGCGGTTACTTGAGAGCCGCTTGCCGCTTCACGCTATCACGGTACTGGTGCAAAAAGAAGCCGCCGTTCGCCTGTGTGCCAAAGCCGGCACGCGCGAGTGCGGCGCCGTGACGTTAGCCGTTCGCTATTTTGCCGAGCCCGAAATCTTATTTTCGGTATCAAAAGGCAGTTTCCTACCGGCACCAAAGGTAGACAGCAGCGTCATTCGCCTGCGTTTGCATGGCAAACCGCCCTGCCCCATTGCTGATGAAACGCTGTTTTTCCGCTTGATTCACGCGGCGTTCCAGCAACGGCGAAAAACCTTGCTGAATTCGCTGACAAATGCCGGTTTTGATAAAGCCAAAATCGCCGAAGCGTTGCAAAAAACAGGGTTGTCACCCACCGCGCGTGCCGAAGAGTTATCCATTGAACAATTCGCGGCTCTCACCGCATTCTTTGCAAAATAAAAACGCCCGTCAGGGCGTTTTTTTATTTTGCGTTTTTTCGGCTTGCGGCAAACGTCCGTATAAGGCGGTGTTTTCACGCACAATACCCGCCAGCCAGTCATTGATGCAACCGTCGCCGATGCGCCATTGCCAGTTGTTGCCCAGCGTAGAGGGCGTGTTGATGCGTCCCTCGCTGCCAAGACCGATGATGTCCTGCATCATCAGAATAGCGGTATCCGCAACCGACATCAGTGCGGCGCGCATCATTGACCAGTTAAACCCTTCCGCTTCGTCTACGTGCAGATACCGTCGCGCCATGGCAACGTCGTCTTCGTCGGCGGTTTTGGTCCAACCGAGAATGGTGTCATTGTCGTGCGTGCCGGTATACACCACACAGTTGCGGCCGTAATGGTGCGGTAAATAATCGCTGTCTTCACGGCTGTCGAAGGCAAATTGCAGTACCTTCATACCCGGGAAACCCGATTCTTTCAGCAATTCGCGAACAGCCGGCGTCAAAAAGCCAAGATCCTCCGCAATAATCGGCAGATCGCCGCCGAATGCGGCGGCCAGTTCGTCAAACA
>JAZOQQ010000123.1:0-13773 GCA_045656165.1 Acutalibacteraceae bacterium | reverse complement strand
GGCGGCTGCGTTTGCCGAGTAAGATGGCAAATACAACCATAGCCGTCAGCAACGAACCGACAAACAACAAATGATGCCACGACAAAAATCCTTCAGCTTCACGGGCGTAACCGCCGAACCCAAAAAAATCACTCATGACATATGCTCCTTTTTGATAAAAACAGTGTATGTGAGGAACTGTGATTTTATTGTATACCTAAATTCGCGTTTTGTCTACAAAAAATACCGCCCACGCGAAAGCGTGAGCGGTATTTTGGCGCGCCCGAAGGGACTCGAACCCCTGACCTCTTGATTCGTAGTCAAGCACTCTATCCAGCTGAGCTACGAGCGCAGGTTGTTGGACAACGAAATAGATTATAGTGGGTTTCAATGCAAAAGTCAAGGGATTTTTTGAAAAAATTTTACTCTTTGTGACCCAGACACGAAAGTGAGTGGACAAAACCGCGAATACGCCGCCATATTGTTTGCGGGAGGGCCGTGATCGGTGTTAATTCTTGAGGCAAAAACACATGGGCGATCGCATCGGCAAACCCTAAAATCATTAGAAAATTGCCGACGAGTTTGGGCGACAAAAACGGATAATCTACCATGCCGTAGACGATAAAAGCCACCACGAAGATCACTAACGCATTGCCGACACCGGTATGGCGATGGCGACGGTTGGCAATTTCCAAGCCGTTTTGCAACAACTTGATGGCGATAAGACACATGATAAATAAGGCGATAAAGCCCCCTTCTACCATGAGCTGTAACACCAAATTATGTGAGTGCGGTGCATCTACACCGGCCGCCTGCAAGCGTTCCCAAAAATTGCTGACGCCCGGTCCGAGCCCGAATAACGGACTGCCGACGATGGTTTGGATAGCAACATCCCATGCTTCAAAACGCTCAAAGATAGCAAAGTCGCTGGCCCCTTGCCCGATTGACAAGAAGCGGCCGGTAATGGCTTCGGGTAACAGCGAAACACCCGCAACCAAGCACAGGGCCAGCGGGGTGATACGCTTTAAGTTGGTAACGATGAGCATGAGCAACATCGACAGCATGGCAATGTAGGCGCCACGGGACAGGGAGACGGCGGCACCTATGACAGCCAAAAACAGAAAGCAACGCACCAACAACGTGCGGCGGGTGCGAAAGCCCGTGAAAGCGCAGTATCCAATGAGCGGCAATACCATGCTGATGTATTCGGCGAAAATATTGGGGTTGTTAAACGTGGCGGATACGCGGTGATCGGCCATGTGTAAATCTAAATCCAGCGGGAAAAAGCGGTATAAAAATTCATCTAACGGCAACCAAAATTGGGTAGGTGCTTCGCCTGCAACGGTGACCCATACGTATTGTACCAGCGCGATCGCACCGATAATCGCCGCCACCGCACCGACACAAAACAGCGCGACATGCAAACGATGGCGGGTGTTGACAACGGTAACAAGCGCCAAATATCCGCAAAACATGACCGCCCACATGCCAACAGTGGCTAAACTGTTGAGTGGGTGTTCCGAATATAACGTGCCGATCAAGAGATAAAACAGATAGACCAAAAGCAGCTTGCCGACGTCACCGATCTGCACGGTAGTGCCGCGTGAGCGGGCATCCGCCATGGCGGCAATCAACGATCCGACCGCAAGGAGCGGCGCACAGTATTCCGGGAAAAAGGGGATACTTGTCAGTAAAAGAACGGCCCATGTAAAAGCCGTTTCGTGTCGGAATAAGCGGTACCACGCTTTTGCCATAGGTCATCCCTCCTTTCGGTATCACAAAAAGAGTATAGCGAAAAAAAGGGGGCGGTGCAATTATTGTTACAAACTTGTCACTTTTTTCGTGCTGATCGGGTATAAAAATACGCTTTATTTATTGCTTTTTTTAAGATAATATGCTATAGTATAATACAGCGCCGTGTACTTTGGGGCATACGGGCTGATGGGTCCTGTGCGACGGTGGGCCGTGAACCATGTCAGGCGGGGAACCGAGCAGCATTAAGCGGATTCTATCCGTGCGCCGCAGGTAACCTGTCAGCCCGTATGCCCGAAAGGACATGGCGTTTTCGAAAGGAGGCGGCATTATGTATCAAGTGTTATACCGCAAATGGCGGCCGCAAACATTTACGGAGGTTTATGGACAACCGGCCGTGACCACGGCGCTTAAAAATGAGTTGCGGTCGGGTCGTTTGGCACATGCGTATCTGTTTACGGGTTCGCGTGGTACGGGCAAAACGTCCTGTGCTAAGATTTTGTCTAAAGCGGTTAACTGTTTGCATCCGCAAGACGGCGATCCGTGCAATGCGTGTGACAATTGCCGTGGCATCGATGCCGGTACGATTCTTGATGTCGTGGAAATCGACGCCGCATCCAATAACGGCGTGGATAATATCCGCGAGTTGCGTGATGAGGTCAATTTTGCGCCTGCCGTTGCCAAATACCGTGTGTATATCATCGATGAGGTGCACATGCTGTCGCCCGGTGCGTTCAATGCATTGCTCAAAACGTTGGAAGAACCGCCCGAACACGCCATCTTTATTTTGGCAACCACCGAAGTGCACAAGTTGCCCGCTACCATTCTGTCACGTTGTCAGCGCTTTGATTTCGGCCGCATTCCTGCGGCGGATATTGCGGCGCGCTTGCAGTACGTTGCCGAGCAAGAGAATTTTATGTTGGCGAACGACGCCGCCATGTTAATTGCACGGTTGGCAGACGGAGGTCTGCGTGATGCGCTGTCGTTGCTTGATCAATGTCTTTCCCGATCGCACGACGTTACTACCGAAACGGTGGTGGAAGCGACCGGCATGGCAGGGCGCGAGCACTTGTTCCGTTTGGCGCGTGCCGTGCGCGAACACGACAGCACAACGGCTTTAACAGTCTTGGGCGCGCTGTACGATGGTTCCAAAGATATGGAACGCTTGTGTGTGGAAATGGTGGAATTTTACCGCAACCTGATGATCCTTAAAAGTGTACGTAAGCCCGAAGAACTGGTTGTGGTATCGCCTGCTGAAATGCAAGATTTGCGCGCAGAAGCAGACAACATGACTTTGAGCGCGATCCTCTACGTCTTAGACGTGTTACAAAACGCGCTGGATCGCCTAAAAGGCGGTGTGTCACGCCGTATTGAAATGGAAACCACGTTGATGCGTTTGTGCGAACCACGGTTGGATACCAGCCCCGAAAACTTGTTGCGACGCATTGAAGATTTGGAAGCGGGTCTGGTAACACCCAAAGCACCACCTGTGCCGGCGGTGGAGCCGACTCCTGTACAGCCGACGCCGACAGTAGAACCGATATCGTTGAAAGAACCGGCACCGACACCGTCCGAACCAACCGCCCCCGAGCAAATGAAACCGTTTGATTTGTGGGCAGAAGTGTTGGCGCGACTTGCGGAACAATGCCCGCCGCTTTACGGCGTATTGACCGATTCACAAGCGATGACCGACGGAGAGCGATTAGTGGTTATCACCGATAACGATTTATTCGTAACGCTTGTCAAATCCGACGGCAATAAATTTTTGCTGATGAACGCGGTGCAGGCCGTGGCCGGAAAACCCATGCGTATCAGTCGCGGGCGACCCGTAAAAACGGAGCGTGCCGCCGAGCAGGAAGCGGCCGATCCGTTGTCGGCCTTTTTAAAGCAGAGCGCCGAAGCCGGCGTGAACATTGAAGTGAAAGGATGATCCGTACATGAAAGCACGGTTACCGCAAGGTTATGGTGGCGGTGGCGGCAATAATATGCAAGCCATGATCAAACAAGCCCAAAAAATGCAGGAGGATATGGCGACGGCGCAAGCCGATCTCGAACAGCGCGAATACAGCGCGTCGGCCGGTGGCGGTATGGTGAAAGCCACCGTGGACGGTACACATTTGTTGCGTTCGGTGGAATTACAGCCGGAAGCGGTAGATCCCGATGATACCGAAATGCTCGCGGATATGATCGTGGCGGCGGTGAACGAGGCCATTCGCAAAGCGCAAGCCGATTCTGAAGAAACGCTGGGCAAGATCACCGGCGGCATGAAAATGCCGTTTTAACGTATGAAACAGAAGATTATTTGGTGGACGCTTACGCTGTTATGTACGGTTGCCGTTTTGTTCTTGGGTTTGCAACCGGCTTCGGCTTCGTCAAAACTCAGTAAGCCGATTGCCGATTTAGTGATCGAGCAGGATACCACCATACAAGAATTATCGCCGTCGAAGCAAGACCAAGCCAAGATGGAAAAGCACAATGGCGTGCGTGACAACGCGCACGTGTGTATGTTTGCAGTCTTGTCGGTGTGTGCGTGTATGCTGGCGTATACGTACGTTAAGCGTTACTGGTTTTGTATCAGCGTGCCGGCGTGTATGGCGTTTTCCTTTTTAGATGAAGCGTTACAGCATGTGTTCGCAAAAGGCCGTTTGTTCCAGTTGTCGGACGTATGGCGTGACTGGCTTGGAACCGCGATCGGTCTGGCGATTGTTGCGGTTATTACATGGCGGCTAAATAAAAAGCAGGAGGCAGCGGCCCATGGCGTATCGGGTAGCGGCGCTTGACAATTTAATTGAACAATGGGAACGCTTACCCGGAATCGGCCATAAAACGGCGGTGCGGCTGGCGTTTTCCATTTTATCCATGAGCGATGAACAAAGCCGTCGCTTTGTGGATGCGATTGTCAACGCCAAGAAGAATATTCATGAATGTGACGTTTGTTGTAATTTGACCGACGGCGAACAATGTGCGGTCTGTTCAGCATCCAACCGCGACGAAAGTGTGATCTGCGTGGTGGAAGAACCGCAAGACGTGTTAGCGTTTGAGCGAATGCGCGAGTACCATGGCGTGTATCACGTGTTACACGGCACGATTTCGCCGATGAACGGTGTCGGCCCTGACCAGTTACGCATTAAACAGTTGCTCACGCGCGTCGCCAATACCGACGTCAGTGAAGTGATTATGGCGACAAATCCCACGGTAGAAGGGGAAGCGACCGCCATGTATTTGTCAAAGTTACTCAAGCCGTTTGAGGTAAAGGTCACGCGCCTCGCTTACGGCATTCCCGTCGGTGGCGATTTGGAATATGCCGACGAAGTGACACTCAGCCGTTCGTTTGAAGGGCGAAGCGAATTATAAGGAGGGTAGATCATGGCAGGTGAACGTGTTTCCACCAAAACCATTGCCGAAAACCGTAAGGCCTTCCATGACTACTTTGTAGAAGAATCCATGGAAGCCGGCATTGAATTGTGTGGTACCGAAGTGAAATCCTTGCGCAAAGGTGCCGTAAACTTAAAAGATGCGTGGTGCACGGTGGATAACGGGGAGTTATACATCAAAGGTATGCATATCAGCCCGTATGAACAAGGGAACATTTTTAATCGCGATCCCTTGCGTGTACGCAAGTTGCTCATGCATCGCCGTGAGATTATGCGGCTTTACGGATTGTTAAAGCAACAACAGGGATTGACGCTGATCCCGTTGTCGTTGTATTTTAAGGGCTCTCGCGTAAAAGTGCAGTTGGGCTTATGCCGCGGCAAAAAGCTTTACGATAAGCGTGAAGACGCGGCCCGCCGTGACATGAAGCGGGAAGCGGAACGTGCCATGCGGCAAAAGGAGGTTTAACGGATGAGTTTGTTGTCCATCATTATTCCGGCGTACAACGAAGAACAAAACATCGCGTTAGCGGTTGCTCGTTTATCCGAAGTGCTGGAAACGGCTGATATTCCACATGAGTTGATCTTTGTGGATGACGGTTCAAAAGACAGGACATATTCGTGCATTTGTGAACAATCGCGCGAGCATCCGTCGGTGCGCGGCGTGTCTTTCAGCCGCAACTTCGGTAAAGAGGCCGCGATCTTTGCGGGCTTGGCCGAAGCACGCGGTGATGCATGTGTCGTGACCGACTGTGACATGCAATTCCCACCGGAAGTGATTCCGCAAATGTGGGATTTGTGGAAGCAAGGATATCAGATCGTCGAAGGTAAAAAAAGCAGCCGTGGTCGAGAAAAAAAGGGGCACGGGTTGTGTGCCCGCTTATTCTATCGTTTGATCGGCAAAGCGGTGGGCATCGATATGAATTCCTCTTCGGATTTCAAACTGTTGGATCGCCGCGTGATTGATGTGATGAACACGTTATCGGAAAAGGATACCTTTTTCCGCGCGTTATCGTTTTGGACGGGCTTTCGTACTGCTACGGTGGAATTCGAAGTGGTGGAACGTGTTAATGGTCAGTCAAAATGGTCGATCAGTGGGCTGTTCCGCTACGCTGTCAACAATTTGACCTCCTTTACCAACGCACCGCTTCGCATGGTGGCGATCCTGGGCGGTCTTTTGTTGGCTTCCTCGTTCGTGTTGGCGATTCAAACGCTGGTGCGTTTCTTTATGGGGACGGCCGTTGAGGGCTTTACCACCGTTATTTTGCTGTTGCTGTTGATCGGTGGTGCCATCATGGTGAGTCTTGGTATTATCGGGCACTATGTGGCCCGTATTTACACGGAAGTTAAACAGCGCCCGCGGTATATCGTGGCGAATCGTACAGAGGAGGAGTAACCTATGCTGTTGACGTTGGATCTGGGTAACACCAATCTCACGATTGGTGTCTTTCGTGACGATACCACGGTCTGTGAATGCCGTATGGCTACCGACCGTACACGGACCGGCGATCAATATGCGGCAGAATTACTCGCCTTATTACGACTGCACGGTATTGCGGAAGCTGAGATTGACGGCGCGATTTTAGCGTCGGTCGTGCCCGGCTTGGATAAAGTGTTGTGCGACGCGGTGCAGACGGTATGCGGTATCACACCGTTGTTAGTCGGTCCCGGTGTCAAAACGGGCATGAATATACGCATTGACAATCCCGCACAACTTGGTGCTGACTTACTGGTAGGTGCGGTCGCGGCGGTTGCGAAATACGGCTCCCCTTGTATTATTTGGGACCTCGGTACGGCGACTACCGTTTCGGTGGTGGATGCCGACGGCGCGTTCCGTGGCGGTGCAATCATGCCGGGCGTGGCAACATCGTTGGATTCGCTGGTCAATAAAGCATCGCTGTTGCCGCGCATTCGCGTGGAAGCGCCCGACAAAGTGATCGGCACGAACACCACCGATTCCATGAAATCGGGTGTGGTATTCGGCACGGCAGCCATGTTGGACGGCATGTGTACGCGTATTGAAGAAGAACTCGGCACGGCAGCCACAGTTGTGGTGACCGGTGGCCTCGGCAAAGAAATTGCCCATCATTGTCGTCACCAAGCCGTGTACGACGGCGGATTGTTGCTTGACGGTCTGCGTTTGATCTACGCCAAAAACCGTCCTTGACGGCTTTGGGAAATATAGGCGCTGCATCCGTTATGTGAGCAGCAGCAAGGAGAAATGGAATATGGCAAACAAGAAAACGGTGCGTTTGACACAATTGTCGATTTTGTCGGCGCTGATTGTTATTTTACAGTTGATGAGTTACAGCGTAAAAATCGGTCCGTTTGGTCTATCGCTGGTATTGATACCGATTGTCATCGGCGGTGCATTGTTCGGCATGCGCGCAGGTGCAACGCTTGGCGGTGTGTTCGGCGTGGTGGTTACGCTGTGTTGTGTTTTTGGTTTGGATCTCGGCGGTAACATGTTATGGAATGTCAACCCCTGGTTGACAGCCCTGATCTGTATCGGCAAAGGCATTTTTGCCGGTTTGGCGGGTGCGATAGTCGCCAAACTGTGCAGCAAAGGCGGTAAGCCGACGCTGGGCGTTTTCGTTAGCGCTATTACCGTGCCGGTGGTGAATACCGGTTTGTTCTTGTTGATGTTGTCGTTGTGCTTCCACGATATTTTAGTATCGTGGGCAGCAGGTCAGGATGTGGTATATTACGTTCTGACCGGCATCGTTTTTGTGAACTTTGTGCCGGAACTGTTGCTGAACGTTGTGTTAGCACCGGTGGCACGGCGCGTGATCGCGGTGGTAAGCCGTAACAAGATATAAGGGGAATGTACGTGAAAGCATGGTTGATTCGCTATCGCGAACAATTGCTGTACCTGCTGTTTGGCGGGTTGACGACCTTGGTGAGTCTGGGGTCGTTTTGGCTTGTCAATCGCGTGTTGGCGGCCAATGAACATGTGGCGAATATCGTTTCGTGGTTGCTGGCGGTGCTGTTTGCCTTCCTTACCAACCGACGTTTTGTATTCGAAGCGCAAAACGACTCGTTTATACGACAACTCTTCAGTTTTTACGGTGGTCGTTTGCTGACGCTCGGCATAGAGGAACTACTGTTACTGATTTTTATCACGTGGTTGCGGTTTGATAGTATGTTGGTGAAAATTGTTGCTCAAGTGGTGATTATCATCGCCAACTATTTTATCAGCAAGTGGTTTGTGTTCCGCAAAAAAGCATAATAAAACCGCGCGGTACAAGCCGCGCGGTTATTTTTTTACAAAAATGTCCATACTGTTGTCGGAGGCGATGGTATGGAAGACTCTTTTTGGTGTCAAACAGCGGCATTGCCGTCTTTTCCGCTTGTGACACACGACATCCGTACAGACGTTTTGGTAGTTGGTGGCGGCTTGAGCGGTTTGTTGTGTGCCTATCAACTGAAACAAGCGGGTTTTGACGTAGTGGTGGCGGAAGCAAACACGATAGGCAGCGGTATCACCGAACGCACGACCGCCAAGATCACCACGCAACACGGCGCGGTGTATCAGCGTATTGCCGAGCGGTACGGCGTGGCGGCGGCACGGCAATATTACGTTGCCAACTGTGAGGCGTTGGCGGCTTACCGCGAAATTGGCGGCGACTTTGATCTGAAAACTTGTGACGGTTTTTTATTTTCGCGCACGCATCGAGAGGTTTTAGAGAGGGAAGAGGCGGTGCTGCGTACCATTGGTGCAAAAGTGGAATGGGGAGAGGATGTCGAACTTCCCTTTGCGGTGGCAGGAGCATTGCGGATTCCGCACCAGTCGCAACTGAATCCCTTAAAATTTTTAGCGCGCGTGGCTTCGGAATTGACGATTTACGAGCATACGCGTATTTGTGAAATACGCGATCATATCGCGACAACCGACAGCGGTGCTACCATCACGGCAAATCGTATTCTTGTAACGACGCATTTTCCGTTTTTGAATCGTTACGGCGCCTATTTTTTGAAGTTGTATCAGCATCGCGCCTATGTGACGGTGGTGGAAAATGCGCCACCGATGCAGGCCATGTACTGGGAAGAGCGGGAAAACGGGTTGACTTTTCGTTCGTACGGTGACAAGTTGCTGATTGTCGGTGGGGGACATCGCACGGGTAAAGCGGGGCTTGGTTTCAAGGCCGCGGAACAAGTGGTACGGCATTATTATCCACAAGCTCAAATAAAGGCGCGGTTTGCTACGCAAGACTGCATGTCATTGGACGGCGTTCCGTATATTGGTCGCTATTCGCCGCGTATTCCGTGGTTATATACGGCTACGGGGTATAACGGGTGGGGGATGACGTCGGCTATGGTTGCCGCACTGTTGCTGACGGGTGAACTGAGCGGAAAGCCGACGGAGTGGGCGCCGCTGTTTGCGCCCGAACGCACGGTGTGTCATCGTCAACTGCTATGCAACATGGGTGAAACGCTTAAAAACATGCTGACACCGACTGTGCCGCGTTGCCCACATCTCGGTTGCGCGCTTAAATGGAATGCGGCGGAACACAGTTGGGACTGCGCGTGCCACGGTTCGCGCTTCGCCGAAGACGGAAAATTGCTCAACGGGCCCGCCACAGACGATTTCAAAAAAGGATGATCGTTTGGAACGATTGCCATTTTTGGCGTGTGGATACAGCAAAACAGTAGGGTTGCAAAATGACGCGGTACCTAAAATACGAAACTTAAAACAAAAAGCCGCGGTAACGCTGACGCGTACCGTGGCTTTTTAACGCATTATCCCTATACAAGCGTTGTTATTCTTTTTCTACAATCTTACGGCCCATCAGCACGCCCATGACCGAGGCCATCATTAAACCGCGCGTCCAGCCGCTGGAATCGCCGAGGCAATGCAAACCGTTTACGTTGGTGTTGAGGTCGGTATCCATGCGCACGCGGTTGCTGTAGAATTTCAGTTCCGGCGAATATAACAGCGTTTCGCAAGAAGCAAAACCCGGTACCACATGATCCACCGCTTGAATGAAGTTGATGATGTTGATCATGGCACGGTAGGGCATGGCGGCGGTGATGTCACCGGCTACGGCATCCGGCAAGGTGGGGCGCAAATTGGATTGTGCCAGTTCTTTTTCCCACGTGCGTTTGCCGTCCAAAATATCACCGAAGCGTTGTACTAAAATGTGACCTGCACCCAGCATATTCGTCAGCTCACCGACTTTTTGTGCGTACGCGATCGGCTGGTTGAACGGATGGCTGAAATTGTGCGAACACAAAATGGCCAAGTTGGTGTTATTGGATTTGAGTTCCTTGTAGGAGTGGCCGTTGACCACCGCCAAATCGTCGTCGTAGTTTTCCTGGCTGACAAAACCGCCGGGGTTTTGGCAGAACGTGCGCACCTTGTTTTTGAACGGACGCGGATAACCGATGAGTTTGGATTCATACAGCGTTTCGTTGACGGTTTCCATCACTTCGTTGCGTACTTCCACACGCACGCCGATATCTACCGTGCCGGGTTGATGCGCAATATTATGTTCAGCGCAGATCTTTTCCAACCAATCGGCACCGCGGCGACCGGTGGCGATAACGGTATGCTTTGCTTCTACCGTCAAATCGGTCTTGCCGTCGCTGATACAAACGCCATGGCAGGTATCGCCATTCAGCAGGAGATCGGTACACTCGTAACCGAACATCATTTCTACACCGTTGGCTTGCAAATACTGCTCAATCGCCAAGTAGATGCCTTGCGCTTTTTCGGTACCCATATGACGAATGGGACAGTCGACCAATTTTAAGCCCGCTTGAATGGCGCGCTTGCGAATATCCTTGACCTTTTCGGTGTTGCCAAGACCCTCTACGTGAGTGTCGGCACCGAATTCCAGATAAATTTCGTCGGCATAGTCGATAAGATCCTGCGCGAGATTCTCGCCGATCAGCGAGGGCAGATCGCCGCCGACTTCATAACTGAGTGAAAGTTTACCGTCGGAAAAAGCACCGGCGCCGGAAAAACCGGTGGTGATATGGCAGTAAGGTTTGCAATTGACGCAATGGCCCACCTTGGATTTTGGACAACGACGGTTTTCCACCGCTTGACCTTTTTCTACAAGCAAAATGCTTTGTTTGGAACCGCGGCGAATCATTTCAAGCGCCGTGAAGATACCGGCAGGACCGGCACCGATGATGACAACATCACGTTTCATCGTTTCATCCTCCAAAAAGATAAAAGTAGGAGTTCCCAACAAAGAAGTATACCAAGAGTGCCGAACGGTTGTCAACAGTAAATTTTACAAGTATCGCTTGCGCTATCCTATATAAATGTGCTATACTAAAAACTAGTTATGGAAAGAGGTGGCATGGCGTGGACATTCGGGTAGGCGATAAACTGATTATGAAAAAGCAACACCCCTGCGGTGGCGCACAATTCAGCGTACTGCGTATCGGCATGGATTTTCGGTTGCGCTGTGACACTTGCGGGCATGAAATGATGATTCCGCGCATCAAAGCAGAGCGCAACGTTCGTCGTATTGAACGGCAAGAATAGCGACGTTCCTCTTCATTTTGAACAAGGAGAGTGTGAACGTGTTAGACCGATTGAAAGATGTTGAAAAGCGGTATGAAGAACTGACAAATCGTTTGTGTGACCCGTCGGTAGCGGCGCAAGCGGACGTATACCGCGAATTGATGCGCGAAAGCAAGCAGTTGGAACCGATCGTGGATGCGTACCGCGTGTATGCAAAAGCGCGTGCCACCGAAGAGGAAGCAAAAGCGTTGCTGGATACTGCGGGGGTTGATCGGGAACTGCGCGAATTGGCGGAAGAAGAATGGCAAGAAAGCCGCCGCATCGCCGAGCAAACGGCCGAGGAACTTAAAGTTTTGTTGTTGCCGCGTGATCCCAACGATGACCGCAATGTGATTGTTGAGATCCGTGCGGGTGCAGGCGGTGAAGAATCGGCGTTATTTGCCAACAGTTTACAGCGTATGTATACGTTGTATGCGGCGGCGGCCGGATATCAGATCGAACCTGTTAATGCCAGTCCGACTGAACTGGGCGGATACAAAGAAATCAGTTTTATGGTAATGGGGCATGGCGCGTACAGCCGTTTAAAATTTGAAAGCGGTGTGCATCGCGTCCAACGTGTACCCGAAACAGAGGCGGGCGGACGTATTCACACCTCTACCGTGACGGTGGCGGTATTACCGGAAGCGGAAGAAGTGGAACTGGAAATCAACCCCGCCGATCTGCAGATTGATACCTTCCGCGCAAGCGGTGCGGGCGGTCAGCACATTAACAAAACGGAATCCGCCATTCGCATCACGCACCTGCCGACCGGCACGGTGGTGGAATGTCAGGACGAACGAAGTCAGTACAAAAATAAAGACAAGGCCATGCGGGATTTACGTGCGCGGTTGTATGAGCAAAAGCAAGCCGAACAACAGTCGGCCATTGCGGCAGATCGCCGTTCACAGGTGGGAACCGGCGACCGTAGTGAACGTATTCGCACCTATAATTTTCCGCAAGGTCGCGTGACCGATCATCGTATCGGTCTGACGTTGTATAAACTGGAAGCGGTCATGGACGGCGCCTTGGATGAACTTATTGACGCCTTAATAACGGCTGACCGCGCCGAAAAGTTACAAAAAGGATAAACAGTATGCAAACACAACATTTAACCGCGTGTGAAACGGATCTGCGCGTTGCCGCCGACTTGTTACGTCGGGGTGAACTGGTGGCGATCCCGACCGAGACGGTATACGGTTTGGCGGCCGACGCTTTGAACGGCGAGGCGGTGGCATCGGTTTTTGCGGCAAAAGGACGCCCCGGTGACAATCCTTTGATCGTGCACATTGCGTGTCGGGAACAATTGCAAACGTTGGTGGCCGATATACCTGCTTCGGCACAGGCATTAGCCGATGCGTTTTGGCCCGGCCCGTTGACCATGATTTTCAAAAAAGCTCCTTGCATCCCGCCTGAAGTCAGTGCCGGGTTGGACACCGTGGCGGTGCGTATGCCGTCGCATCCCGTAGCGCGGCGTATTATTGAATATTCCTGTCCTTTGGCGGCGCCCTCGGCTAATCGTTCGGGCAGTCCAAGTCCGACTGATGCGGCACGCGTGGCAGAGGATATGGACGGTCGTATTGCGGCCATCGTGGACGGTGGTGCGTGCGAAGTCGGGGTGGAATCTACCGTGGTGGACATGAGCGGTGCTTGTGTACGCTTGCTTCGTCCCGGTGCTGTGACGGTGGAGATGTTAGAGAAAATCGTCGGTTCGGTGGAAGTGGATGCGGCGGTGTTGGCACAGTTAGCCGAAGGCGCCAAAGCGGCGTCTCCCGGCATGAAATACAAGCATTATGCGCCGCGCGCAAAGGTGATCTTGGTAAAAGGCACGCCTGAAGAATACCGCCGTTACGTTAATGATATGGCGGAGGATGGCGTGATGGCGTTATGTTTCGATGGCGAAGAACACGGCCTGTCGGTTCCGTTTTTGACTTACGGTGCGCGTGATGATCACGCCGATCAAGCGCGCCGTGTATTTGAGGCATTACGCGTGTTGGATGAGCGACAGGCGCGTGTGGCATATACCGCTTGTCCGACAGCGGATGGCATCGGCTTAGCGGTCTATAATCGCTTGTTGAGAGCAGCAGGGTTTGAGGTGATAGAACTTGGCTGAACTGTATACCATCGGTTTGACCGGCCCAACAGGTGCCGGCAAAT
>JAZOQQ010000122.1:0-2223 GCA_045656165.1 Acutalibacteraceae bacterium | reverse complement strand
ACAATTCCTCCTGTTATTTACCCGCGTTTTCGGCACGGGATACCATTTCGAGGTACACAAGATCCTGGTTGTAAGGGTTCATATAAGTGTTGATCAGTTCAAGTGTTGCTATCGGATACGGAATCCACATACCGGAATCGTACGCCGGACCACCGGGCAGCGTATGGAACGAAATCGTACCGCCGGAAAGCTGAATGGCTTCTTTGGCAAACCAGATCAGATCATCAAGCGACATATCGGTTTTTACGTTGTCGTAAACCGTACCGGCAATCTCAACCGCACGCGAAATCCCCTGAGACGAAAGCAGCTGTGAGGCAAGCGTTTTCAGGAAGTCATGACGCACACTGATACGGCCGATGTCCGCCGAAGCATATCCACGGAAACGCATAAGTTTCAGAGCATCCACGCCGGAAAGGGTCTGGTAGCCTTTTTTGAGGTGGATCGAAAGCCCCTGATTTTCGTCATCATAGTCCATATCCTGCGGCACGTCGAAAGACACACCGCCAATATAGTTGATAATCTTAACGAACGCATTCATGTCCACGATCACGTGGCGGTCAACCTGATAACCGGTCAGATAGAAAAGCTCTGTCTTCAACTGTTCCATCCCGCCGTTGGAATACGAAAGATTGATGTGTTTCAGAGTGCTGGCACGGTTGTTGGCCACGGAGTAGGTATCACGAGGAATACTGAGACAATTCAAAGTGTTGGCAGCCGTATCAAAAGTGACAAAAATAATAACGTCAGAAAGCGATTTGGACTGGTCCAATCCAACAACAAGGAAAGTATAGACACCTTCGCGCTTACTCAGGACAGCAGGTTCTTCCGTCGTCGTTGTTTGCTGGGTTGCAGTATCGCCCGAACTTGTAGCAGCCGAGGTCGATTCAGTCGTGCCGTTGACCGTTGTGGTACCCGTACCCAACACTTCGGATGACGGTGTCGTCGCGGTCGTATTGCTCCAATGCGGCGGCGTTGCAAGTGTAACCGGCGCTTCAGTCTCCGGAGGTTGCGAATCGTCGGTTAAATTACGCAGGATCAAAGCTGCACCAACAGCAAGTCCTGCAATTATGATCAAAACGATCAAACCAATGATCAGGCGTTTCTTGTTAGAAACGCCCTCACGATTTTCATAATCAGCCATGGGGGTCACTCCTTATAGATCATTGTCAACTGTTTCTGCCCAGCAACAATTTTTTATATTATACCGCGCCGGGACAGAATTTTCAAGAGCAAACATCCGAACAAGTTGTAACATCTGCGCGAGACAAACCAAAAAGCCCCTTCTGCCGGATATACGCCGAGACCTGCGGTGCAAGACCGCTGAAATCCCCCTGCTCCATCCGTAAACGAATCTCACTCGACGAAAGCTCCAATACCGGAGTATTCAGAACAACGGCATCGGTCCCAAACTTTTCGCGCAGTTCATTTGCTTTTTGTCTGAGTGCATCCATGCAGGCTTCCACACGCGGTGCAACCGCAAAACGCGCCATACGAAGAAGTTCTTCCGCGCGATACCAGCGATCAAGCGTTAAAAACATATCCGTACCGCAGATGAACGTTAGCTCCGCATCCGGAAAACGGGTACGCAATTCCGTGAGAGTATCAACGGTATAGCTTTTTCCGCCGCGGCGGATTTCGCAGTCATCTGCAGAAAGGCGCGGATCATCAAGCGCTGCCAATCGAACCATTTCCAATCGCTGTTCGGCATCCGGCGAACCGGCTGCTGTCTCTTTGTGCGGAGGCTGGCAATCCGGGATCAGGAGAACTTGACCGAGATCAAGTTCGTCGGCAGCGCTGATCGCGGCATGTATATGTCCGAGATGCGGCGGATTGAAAGTTCCGCCGAGAATACCAATTTGCCGCATGGTTATCGCGGCAGCTCAAACGCGCTCTTTTCGGGGTTTTGGCGGAAGATCACGATTTTACGACCAATACACTGCACGCCGTCGGCATGCACTGCAGCACAAAGCTCATCACACGCTTCTCTTGCTTCCAAGCCACTATTTTCCAACACGTGGAGCTTGATCAATTCGTGGGCACGCAGCGCACCGTCGATCTGTGCGACAAGCGAGCGGGATACGCCTTCTTTGCCGATTTGGGTGATAACATTTAATGTGTTGGCTTTCGAGCGAAGATACGCTCTCTGTTTACTGGTCAACATAGGTTCTACCTCATAATATCATTGTTTTCAAGCATTCGCAGTTTTTCCGCCAATGCGGCAAG
>JAZOQQ010000121.1:0-4767 GCA_045656165.1 Acutalibacteraceae bacterium | reverse complement strand
ATACACGCGGCGGACGCCTTTGCTGAGGTGGGTATTTGTTTTGTGGATACCTCGACGGGCGAAATGCACGTCACGCAACTTGGTGGTACCGATCTGATCGGCCGCACTTGTAACGAACTCGGTCGCTTTGCGCCGCGTGAGGTGTTGCTTAACGAGATGGCGGGAGGCAACGACGAATTGCTGCGGTTTTTGACCGATCGACTAAACGTTCAACCCGAACAGGCCGAGATGGCAAGTTTTGATTACCCCGCGGCACTCTCGCGTATTTTACAACATTTCGGCAAGGAAACACCTGACCAATTGGGCTTGCAGGAAAGCCAATCGGCTATCCGCGCCTTAGGGTGTGCGTTGCATTATCTGTATATGACGCAGATGACGGGTATCGAGCGTATGACACAACTTGACGTGTACTCCGATGCACAGTTTATGCGCCTTGATCTCACGGCCAGACGTAATCTGGAATTGCTGGAGACGATGCGAAACAAGGAAAAGCGCGGTTCACTTCTCGGCGTGTTGGATAAAACACGTACCGCGATGGGCAAGCGTTTGATTCGCAACTGGATCGAACAACCGCTTTTAAATCCGGCACAGATCACGCGTCGCCAAAACGCGGTGGCAGAGATCGTGCACGACGTGGTATTGCGCGAGGATCTGCGGGAGTTGTTGGGCGATATATACGACTTAGAGCGTATTATGACTCGTATTGTGTACGGCAGCGCGAACGCCAAAGAAGTGGCATCACTCGGACAGACCATTGCACGTTTGGCACCCATCAAAGACCGCCTTGCCGGTGTGGGAACTGCCTTGCTGTGTGATATTCGCGACGGCATTGACCCGCTTGCCGATCTGCAAACGCTTATTGAGCAGGCGATCGCGGAGAATCCGCCGTTTTCGGTGCGTGAAGGTGGCATGATTCGCGAGGGGTATCACGCGGAACTGGACGAACTGCGTCTGATTATGGATGACAGCCGCAGTATCCTGGCGCGCATTGAAGCAGAAGAAAAAGAAAAGACCGGTATCAAGACACTCAAAATCGGCTACAACCGAGTATTTGGCTATTACATTGAAGTGTCGCGAAGTTTTGCGGAGCAGGTACCGGAGCACTATATTCGAAAGCAAACGTTGGCGAATGCTGAACGGTATATTACCCAAGAACTCAAAGAACTGGAAGCGCGAGTGTTAGGCGCGAAAGACCGTGCCATTGCACTCGAATACCAGTTGTTCTGTGCGGTGCGTACTGCGATCGCTGAGCAGTTGACACGCATCCAATCCACGGCGGAAGCGGTGGCAAAACTTGATGTACTGGTATCGTTCGCGCAGGTAGCGGCATTGCACAATTATGTGTGTCCCGTTATGGATCTCGGCGGTGTGATCGATATTAAAAACGGTCGTCATCCCGTGGTGGAAGCGTTGCAGGATGCGCCGTTTGTACCCAATGACGTGGTCCTTGACAACCGCGAGAATCGCGTGGCGATAATCACCGGTCCCAATATGGCGGGTAAATCAACCTATATGCGCCAAACGGCCCTGATTGTTCTGATGGCACAGATTGGTAGTTTTGTGCCGGCCGACAGCGCGACGATTGGTATTGTGGACAGCATTTTTACCCGCGTCGGTGCATCGGATGATTTGGCGTCGGGCCAGTCTACGTTTATGGTGGAAATGAGTGAGGTAGCATCAATTTTACAAAATGCCACCGCCAATAGTTTGATTATTTTTGACGAGATCGGTCGCGGTACGTCTACGTTTGACGGCATGAGCATTGCGCGCGCCGTATTGGAACACGTAGCGGATCCGCGCAAGATTGGTGCGAAGACGTTATTTGCTACTCATTACCACGAATTGACGGTGATGGAAGAGCAACTGCAAGGTGTGAAGAACTACAATGTGGCCGTAAAAAAACACGGTGACGATATTACGTTCTTGCGCCGTATCGTGCGTGGCCCGACCGACGACAGTTACGGCATTGAAGTGGCGAAACTGGCGGGCGTTCCCGACGCAGTCGTGGTGCGTGCCAAAGCGATTTTGCGCGAATTGGACAACGGCGAAACGCCGATTGTACGCCGCCGCGAAACACAGGCAGACGAGGGGCAACTGTCGTTGCTGTCGGTAGCGGATAACGAGTTGGTTCGTCGCTTAAAAGAATTAGATGTGAACGTGTTGACACCGATTGAAGCGATGCAAGTGTTGTATGAACTTAATCGCGAAGCACAGCAGTATTAACGGAAAGGGGGCATCGGGTATGGCACGCATTCAAGTGTTAGACAAGCATACCGCGGAATTGATTGCTGCGGGTGAAGTGGTGGAACGGCCTGCTTCCGTTGTGAAGGAACTGGTGGAAAACGCCATTGACGCCGGTGCCACCTCGATTACGGTGGAGATCAAAAACGGCGGCATTACGTATATCGGGATTACCGATAATGGTTGCGGTTTCGTTCGAGAGGATGTGCCGATTGCTTTTTTGCGTCATGCGACCAGCAAGATCCGCACCGAAGACGATTTAAACAGTATCGGCACACTGGGATTTCGTGGCGAAGCGTTAGCTTCCATTGCAGCGGTCGCGCGCGTGGAACTGATCACCCGTACCGAAGAGGAACTGGCGGGTACGCGTTACGTGATTGAAGGTGGCGAAGAGGGGGAGATGACCGACGTCGGATGCCCGCGCGGTACGACCATCTGTATTCGCGATTTGTTCTACAACGTGCCGGCGCGCATGAAGTTTCTTAAAAAAGATGTGGGTGAGGCAAATGCGGTTGCCGGTGTGGTGGATCGCTTGGCGTTGTCGCATCCCGAAATTTCATTTCGCTTTATTCGTGAGGGGCGTGACGAGTTACTCACCCCCGGTAATAACGATTTGTATTCCTGTATCAGTTCCGTGCTTGGACGCGATTTTGTCAAGACCTTGACGGCTGTGGATTACGAGATGGGCGGTGTGCACGTGCACGGGTACGTCTGTCGCCCTGAAGGTGCGCGTGCCAATCGCACGATGCAGCATTTCTTCATCAATGGCCGTTACGTCAAAACTCGCACCGCGATGGCGGCAATCGAGCAAGCGTATAAGGGCTCGGTGATGGTGGGCAAATTCCCGTCTTGCGTCTTGTGCATTGACATGCCGCCCGAAACGGTGGACGCAAACGTGCATCCCGCCAAAATTGAAGTGCGGTTTGTAAACGAAAAGCCGGTGTTTGATGCGGTGTATTACGCCGTTAAAAATGCGTTGCAAGGAGATAACACGCCGAAACAGGCCGTTATTCCGCCACCGGTTGTAACACCGCAAAAGCCCGCTTATCAAACGCCGACACCGGCGCGCGAGATTGCACGGCGCGCGGTAGAAAACGTGCGTCCCGTTACGTTGTCGGCACCGCCTCCCGTGCGTCCGTCGGCACCGTCGACGCATAAGGTAATGCGCGATACGACGGCGGCGTATCAGTCGTTTTTTGAACCGTCACCAAAGCAAACAGAAGAACCGAAAGCACCCATCCAAGAGAAAAAGGCGGCTGTTGTGTCGACAGAAGTGCCGCAACAGCAAACGCTGGCACCGGAGCAGCCCGCACCCGTGCGCCTGATTGGAGAAGTGTTACACACGTATATCGTGGTGGAATGGCAAGAATCGGTGTATTTTATTGATAAACACGCCGCACACGAGCGGCTGTTATACAATCAACTTCGCGAAACGGCCGAAGTGGCTTCGCAACTGTTGTTGGCACCGATCTCGGTGTCACTCAGCCGTGAAGAGTTCGGCGCGCTCAGCGAGGCGATGACGGAACTCGTTAAAGCGGGTTTTGAGTTGGAAGAGTTTGGCGGACATACGTTGTTGGTGCGTGCCGTGCCGGTTTTGCTTGCAGATGGCAATATCGCCGAAAGTTTGCGAGAAATCGCAGGTGGTTTGTTATCCGGTAAACGCGAGATCACGACCGAGCGGTTGGATTGGATTTATCACTCGGTTGCGTGTCGTGCTGCGATCAAAGCGGGCAATGTCAGCGTGCCGCAAGAA
Organism: Acutalibacteraceae bacterium; assembly: GCA_045656165.1. Taxonomy (GTDB): domain Bacteria; phylum Bacillota; class Clostridia; order Oscillospirales; family Acutalibacteraceae; genus RGIG3009. The sequence goes on along the minus strand of JAZOQQ010000121.1, from coordinate 773 downwards.
CTTAAGCAATTGGCCGAACGGGTGTTGTACAATGATGATATTCGTACCTGCCCGCACGGTCGTCCCGTGTGTTTTGCGTTGACCGCCAAAGAAATCGAAAAACAGTTTGGACGGATCGTATGATAGACTTAGTGGTGGTAGCCGGCCCGACGGCATCGGGTAAAACGGCATTGGCTGTTGAGTTGTGCCGCCGTTTTGACGGAGAAGTGATATCAGCCGATTCGATGCAAGTGTACGATACACTGTGCGTGGGAACGGCACGCCCCGATGCTGAGGAACAGCGCGGAATACCGCATCACATGATGGGTTTTTTACCGCCTGATGCGTCTTACAGCGTGGCGAAATACGCCGAACAGGCGCACCAAGCGATTCGCGACGTGCATGCACGCGGCAAGTTGCCGGTGCTGTGCGGTGGGACAGGTTTGTATATTCAAGCGGTAACGGAAAACTTGTCGTATGAAGAACAATCGGAAAATCGTGACGTGCGCGATCGCCTAAGAGCCCGTATTGAAAAAGAGGGCGGCGAGGCGTTATTGGCCGAGTTAGCACAGATTGATCCGCAAACCGCGGCACGATTACACCCGAACGATCACGGACGTATCATTCGGGCGCTTGAAATTGTGCAGACGACAGGACGTACCATTACCGAGCAAAACGAAGAGTCGCGACGCGAGGCGTCACCGTATCGCGTGTGCGGTTTACGATTGGAATTTCACGATCGTGAAAAACTCTACGATCGCATTAACCGTCGTGTAACGGCGATGCTGGCAAAC
>JAZOQQ010000120.1:0-8466 GCA_045656165.1 Acutalibacteraceae bacterium | reverse complement strand
CAAAGCACTTGCCCACGTTGTAAGGATCGCGATCCCGCCGAAATTATGGCAGATGTCAACAACGCACTCGCGCGCGGCGCCCATCGCGGCAACCCCGACGCAAAGGCGATGGTGTACACCTGGTCTTGGAACGCTGAGTGGGATGAAGCTGCCGTTCGTAAACTGACCGAAAAACAGTATATCATCTCGGTCAGCGAAGAGCATCTGCCCTTTACTTGCGGCGGTGTCGACGTGTCGGTTATGGACTATTCCATGTCCAAACTCGGTCCGAGCGAGGCCAGCCTGCGCCGCTGGAAAGCGGGTCAGGAACTGGGCATGCCGGCCGCTGCCAAAATTCAGATCAACAGCAGTTGGGAATTGTCCGCTATGCCGTACGTGCCGATCTACGGTCTGATCGGCGAGCACTTGTCCAACCTGCGCGAGGTTGGCGTGCGCGACATCATGTTCACATGGTCACTCGGCGGTAGCCCGTCGCCGGTCGCCACCTATGCGTGCGACCTGATCAACGGTGACGAACCGTGGGAAGAGGCGCTTAAAGCCTTCCTTAAAAAGGAATACGGCTCTGCCTCTTCCACAGTCTACAAAGCGCAAGAGCAGTTCTGCAAGGCGTTCCGCGAGTATCCGTTCTACATCATGTCTATTTATTACGGCCCGCACACCTTCGGTCCAATGGCGCCGTTCTTTGAGGAAGAAACCGGTTGCAAAGCAACGATGGTCGGCTTCCCGTATGACGATTTGCGAAATTGGGCTGGCCCCTATCCGGACGACGTGTATACCGAACAGTTCCGTATCGTGTCAACCGAGTGGCGTAAAGGTTTGGAGATGTTAGAAGACGAATCCAAATACGGTCCCGAATATGCAGAATTCTGTTGCATGGCACGTGCTTCCTACTGTCACTTGGCTTCGGCTTATAACCATTGCCGTTTCGTAAGTGGCCGTAAAGCAGGCGACGTTTCGGAAATGTTAGCCGCCATCGCAGACGAGCGTGTGGTCGTGGAAGAGACTATCCGCCTGCGCGCGCAAGATTCCCGTATCGGTTTTGAGGCGAGTAACCATTACTACTTCACGATTCAAGATTTGGTGGAAAAACTCATCAACTTGGATTACCTCGAGAACCTTTACAAATCGCGCCTGTAAACATGTAAAAACCGCCTCCGAGATTTCTCGGAGGCGGTTTCTTTTTTTTGTTTTTTATTTGTACGAGCTGTCGGCGGCTGCTTCGAAAGAAACATCACCAAGATATTTTACGGGATCCAACCCGACGTAACGGCACATGTCAAACATTTCGGCAACCGTATTAATGTTAACAGCAATACCGTTTTTCAGGCGATCTTCCTTGGCGAACACTTCTTTTTCTCCATGCGTGTAAATACGGGTTGCCCCCTCACTCTTGGGCGAATCGCGCAACTCTTGCAAAAACGTAGACAGATGCTCCTTAATATCCCCCGCATCACCAAAAATTTTAGGATCAACAACGATAAAGCCGTGGCAAGTGCCGCCTTTTCCGCCTACGTGGGTGTGGTTGGACGTAAGGCCCATCGATAAAATCGAGCAGAAGATTTCGCAGAACATACCGTAGCCGTAGCCCTTGTGACTACCCGTTTGCTCGGTTTCACCGCCCAACGGCATGATACCGCCACCGTTTTTGGCAACGATGTTTTGCAACACGTCTTTCGCGTCGGTTGACCCCTTGCCGGCGGCGTTCAATGCCCAACCCTCCGGCAACGGTTTGCCAAGTTTATTATAAATCTCCAGTTTACCGCGCGTGACAACCGTGGTAGACGCGTCAAAGAAAAAATCATACGGTTTTGCCGGCATCGCCACCGCGATCGGGTTACTGCCGAGCATCGCCAAACGACCGAATGTCGGCACCATGATCGCTTCACTATTGGTCATCGCCATGCCGATAAAGCCGGCATCGCACGCCATCTTGGCGTAATAGCCCGCAATACCAAAGTGATTGGAATTGCGCACCGTCACGATCGCAATACCGCTCGCTTTGGCCTTTTCAATAGCCATACTCATCGCTTTGTGGGAAATGAGCTGACCCATGCCGTCATGACCGTCAATTACTGCTGAAACCGGTGTTTCAAATACGACTTCCGGTTCCGCTTCCACTTTGATGAGCCCTTTCTCAATACCTTTGTGATAACGCGCCAAACGCTGCATGCCATGTGATTCGATACCATAGAGGTCAGACAACAACAACACGTCGGTGATAATCGCACTTTGTTGTTTGGTAAATCCAAAACTACCGAAACAGTCTTCGCAAAAGGTTTTAAGCTGTTCATAAGAATACGTTAAATAATGACTTGCCATAATTGCAACGCCTCCGCCTTCCAAAGTTAATTTTATTATACCACGCCTTTTGCGGTATCACCATATCTTTTTTGTTCGCTTTTATTCTTCTTTTGGTCTTAAAAATCCATAAAAAACGAGCAGGTTCATGAGAACCTGCTCCTTACTTTTCGTCTGTGCGCCCCACAAGATAATCCAACGATACTTCAAACAGATCGGCAATCCGAATCAAGATCTCCAGTTTGGGTTCTCTGGTCATTAATTCGTAGTTTTGATACGCCTTTTCGGTAATATCGCAATAAATGGCAACTTCTCCTTGCGTATATCCTCTCTCTTTTCGGCATTGCTTAAGACGCTTGGCTAATTCGTTTTTCATCCGCATCACCTACAATTGTTCTTGACAAAACAAGTATAGGGGAATAAAATGAGAGATATACCAACATTTGTAGGTGTTTTGGCACGAGGGAGCAGTTTTATGGCTGAGTTTTGTGTAGATTGCTGGAATAAACTAAACGAGCAGGATTTACCCGCGAGCAAATACATACTATCACGTGAGCCGGAACTTTGCGAAGAATGCGGAATGTACAAGCCCGTTGTCATTATGAAAAAGAAGCACTATTATAGGCGGAAGTTCCAAATACCTTTACTGGTTTTATACGTGTTATGGCGGATGCTCATACTACCCTTGGCGGTGTGCAAGCATTTATATTGCCAATATAAAAAACGAGCAGGTTCATGAGAACCTGCTCGTTACTTGTTTGTTCGATAATTACTCAGCTTTGGCTGTCGTTGTGGTTGTGACGGTCGTTTTATTGGCTTCCGCGTTGACAACCGGCAAATAGGTGTTGCTCTCTAATAACTTGAGCGCCTCTTGCAACTGGGTATCCTCTTCGTCTTTAAGCAGGTTAAAATACATCTGCTTATCGTAAGTGAGGTCTGCTGTTACATCGGGCATAAGACCGCTGTCTTTCCAGCTTTCACCGCTTTGAATGCGATACAGAACGCCGGTCGTCAGGCGAACGGCCCCTTTATCCGATTGGATGGTCGCATAGCGTTGTACCACCGCCTTACCCTGCGTGGAGGTGCCGACCAAACGCGTTTTTCCCATATCCTGCAACACACCGGCAAACAATTCTGCTTCGCCGACGGTATTACCGTTGACTAACGTCACCGAAGGGGCTGTCATTTCATACGTATCGGTCGCACTCCACGTTTCGGAACTGCCTTTTTTCTGGCAAGTCACGTACGGACCGCGCGGTAACAGATAATCTAAAATCTCTTGTGCCGCTTCCATTTGACCACCGGTGTTGCCGCGCACGTCAAACACAAAGTAAGCAGCACCTTGCTGGGTTAATTCATTGTATTCCGTTTTAAATTGCAACGGTGTCACGTGGTTAAACTCCGAAATGCGGATATAACCAACGTTGTTTTCCAACAAACGACCGGTTACGCTCACGACCGTGTAGGTGTTTGACGTGAGTTCCACCGCTTTGGGCTCGTTATTTTGGGTAACGGTCAAGGTGATTTTTTCCATGGAATTAAGTTTTGCCTGCGCAACAACCAACGATGCTGCGGTGACGCCTTCACCGTCAATTACCGTCAACGGATCACCGGCATGAATGCCCGATAGGGCCGCCGGCGAGTTCTCGTCCACCGACAACACAATCAAGTCGGCACCCTTGGTGGTAACGGTAATACCAAAGCCCGTGCGATTACCCGCAAACTCGCTTTGCACCTTTTGATATTCCGTCGCGGTCAGGTAGGCCGCATACGGATCATCCAAACCGCTGATATATCCTTTGGATAACGCAGCGCGCAACTTTTCTTCATCAATGGTATAATCCTGACGGGCGGCAGAGTCAATTTCGTCAATGTAGTCATACATCGCCTGCCGTTGCCCGACGTCGCTGACGAGAGAACTGAAATGCCGCATTGACAGCACCATCGTGCCGGAAACCGTCAGCGCAACCGCCAACAGAATCAACGCAACGGTCACACCAAGCGATACTTTTTTACCCATGTTCTCTCTCCTCTACAAAAAATTTTTTGCCTATTATTTCGGCGGAACCACATACCCTTTCAACGGATTGACATGCACGTTATTTTCGCGCACTTCAAAGTGTAGGTGTGCACCATACGATTCGCCGGTGTTGCCAACTTTGCCAAGCACCGTAATACCACCGTGTACCTTTTGGCCGACTTTGACCGCCGGTGTATACTGCATGTGTGCATACAGCGTGGTAATACGCACGCCGCGTGAGTCTAAGCCGTGATCGAGTTTGACGTAGTTGCCGTAACTGTAGTGCCAACCCGCGAGCAATACCGTACCGCTTGCTGCGGCATAGATCGGCATACCCAAACAACGGCCGTTTGAAATGTCAATTGCTTTGTGCTTGCCACCATTACGGTTTCCGTAACCCGACGAAATGCGAGAAACGCCCGGCAACGGCCAGTACATCTTACCACCGTATGTATCCGTGGGCGGTGTACCGTTGAGCGCAATATGAATTTCACGCTCCAGCGCATCCTCGGCAGCCGCGATCTTATCAATTTTTTGTTGATAGGATCCTTGCTGTTTAAGAAGTGCATTTTCTTTGTTCTTCGCGGTGGTATACAACTTGTCCAACGATTCAAACTGTGTATCCAAATCGCCTTTGAGAACCTGCAGTTCCGCTTTGGCGGCTTCTGATGCGGCCTGCTCCACCACAATTTGATCTTTACGAACCTCAATACCGTGTTTTTCGTTTTCCGCCTGCTGACGTAAACTTTGGTCGTAGGCCGACACGCTTTCCACAATTTTGGATTTGAGCAAATAATCGGCGTAGTTCTCGGTATCCATCAGCAACTGGAACGACGAATGATTATTGGTTTTGGTGATCGCCTTCACACGCTTTTTGAGTTTGTTCATCACCGCCGCCATTTCTTCTTCTTTAACCTTGATCTCGGCGTTCAGCACCTCAATGCGTGCATTTTGATCGGCGATCTCTTTATCGATTGCCGAAATTTGACTTTGGTAAGCACCGATCTGTGCTTCTAAGTTGGCAACCTTTTTGTATAACTGATTGACTTCTTGTTGCTGATCTTTAATGCTACTGCCAAGCCCCTCCAGTTTCGACTGGATCTCGGCTTCTTCCTTTTTTAACTGTTCAATTTCCTCACGCATCTGGTCCACGGTTTTCGCCGCGGAGACTTGCGGGATGGATAAGGGCATCAACAGCAATAAAACGGTCACAGCCAATATAGACGTGATCCGCGTGATCGTTTTCTGCATTAGGCGTCCTCCTTACTGTTTACTCTGTGTGTTCTTTCAAATAACGGCCGATGGAAACGGTACTACCCAGCACACCCGTCAACATACCACCAAGCAAGAAGCCGAGAAGCAACTGCCACCATACCGCGGTAAAGGGAATCAGTTCCAAACTGCTGCCAAAGGTAAAGTTGTTGCGGATGATCTCATATACACCGAACAACAAGCCATAAGACAAAGCACCCGCCGAACTGCCGAGCAATATACCTTCCACCATAAACGGGAAACGTACAAACCACGGTGTCGCACCGACCGATCGCATGATATAGATCTCCAAGCGGCGGCTGTATACCGTCAGTTTGATGGTGTTCGCAATGATAAAAAGCGACACGATCAACAGCAGGGCGATCACCCACACGCCAACCGTCAACACAACGTTTCGGATTTTCACCAACGTCGCCGACAACGCTTCATCGTAATCCACTACATCAACACCATTGATGGCGGTGATCGCGTTCACCGTTTTGTCAAACTGTGCCAGATCTTTAAAACGTACCACAAAAGCATCCGGCAAGGGATTGTCTTGTTTTAAATCGTCTAAAATATCGCCGAACTCATCTTTGTAGCGATCTAAGAGGGCCTCTTTGGAAACAAACTCTACTTCTGCCACGTTCGTAAGTTTGCCGATTTCTTGCTCAATCGTGTTTAATTGTGCCTTGGTTGCGCCCTCTTTGGCATACGCAACCACGACGTTTTGCTGATAGGCCCAATCAAATGCGTTCTCCACGTTTTCATATACGAGATACGCACAACCCGTAATCAGCAAACAGGAAACCAACACCAGTATCGATGCTAACGACATAAAGACGTTTTGGCGCAAACTGCGTACGCCTTCTTTAACCAGATAACGGAAGGTGTTAAATCTCATGGGGCACCTCCTTGTTATCCGACAACACGAGACCGTTACGAATCTCGATTACACGGCGACCAAACGCCTGTACCAAGTCGTGATCGTGGGTAACGATTACCACCGTAGTACCGCGACGATTGATCTCGGTCAGCAGTTCCATGATCTCGTACGATAATTCAGGGTCAATATTACCCGTCGGCTCGTCTGCGATAATCATAGAAGGATTATTCACCAATGCGCGCGCCAAGCCCACACGTTGTTGTTCACCGCCCGACAATTCCACAGGGTAGTTTTTGGCCTTCCCCTGCAAGCCGACCAAACCCAACACATAGGATACGCGACGACGGATCTCGCGTTGCGAAGCACCACCAACCACACGCATGGCAAACGCCACATTGTCAAACACCGTCATGGTACTGATCAGGCGGAAGTCCTGAAACACAATACCCATAGAGCGACGCAGATACGGAATCTGCCGTTTTTTCAGTTTGGAAAGATTGAAGTTGTTAACGCTTACCTCACCGGACGTTGCCACTTCTTCACGCATAATCAATTTCAGCAATGTGCTCTTACCGGCACCGGATGAACCGACGATAAACACAAACTCGCCGTCTTCAATCGTCAAACTGACGCCTTTAAGGGCTTCATTACCGGTTTCATACACTTTATGTACGTCGCGGAATTCAATCAAAGTTGCTCCGCCTCCTTTTCACAGTCTTGGATTTTATCATACCGCGTAACGCGGCCGACGACAACCCACAGATTTTGGAAACATCAATATTTAACGGGGTCTGCCATCAGATATTTTTTTACCATTAACGCCACTTTGAAGACGATGGCATCATCAAATTCTCGCAGATCCAAACCGGTCAAGCGCTTAATTTTTTCCAAGCGATACACCAGCGTGTTGCGATGCACGAACAATTTTCGGGATGTTTCCGAAACGTTCAGGTTATTTTCAAAGAAACGTTGAATGGTAAACAGCGTTTCTTGATCCAGCGAATCAATAGAGCCCTGCTTAAACACCTCGCGCAAGAACATCTCACACAATGTGGTGGGCAACTGGTAGATCAAACGAGCAATGCCGAGGTTGTCGTAACTGACGATCGCCTTTTCGGTATCAAACACTTTACCGACTTCCAACGCAACCTGCGCCTCTTTAAACGAACGAGCCAGTTCTTTGATGCCCTCCACCGGCGTACCGATACCCACGCTGATCTGGGTGTAAAACTCACTTCCCAAGGTATCCGCGATCGATTGTGCCAATTTTTCCAAATCTTTGGAATCAACACGCGAACGCATTTCTTTGACAACCGCAATATCGGTTTCGTTGATGTTGATAACAAAATCCTTGTTCTTTTCGGGGAACAGGTTTTGAATGATGTCAAACGCCGACACTTCCGACGCGGTGTGGATATGTACGAGCAACACCACGCGGCTGACATCATTGTTAAAATGCAACTCGCGCGCTTTCAAATAAATATCGCCCGGCAAGATGTTATCCATGATGATATTCTTGATAAAGTTACCGCGATCATATTTCTCATCGTAATACTGTTTGACATTGTTCAGCGAGATTGCTAACAATTCCGCATATTTAGCGGCCTGCGGATCGGTACCCTCGACAAACGCCAAGAATTCCCCCTGCGGGCGTGCGCCAAAAGAACGATACGTATATCCGTCCTGCACAAATGTTTCGGATGAGCCAAAGGCATCCAACGCAATATCTTCGCAATTCTCACCCATACGGCTTAAATCGCTGCAGGCCACCACGTTACAGGCCTCATCGATCACACCGATAGCGCGATCGATTACATCCTTCATCTGATTGACAATTCCTAAAAATAAACGACTCGGCATATGACATTCTCCTCATCTGAAATAATAGGCATAATTTTAGACATTATATAGTACTATCATACACAATTTCCCGCCTTTTTTCAAGAGGAAGCACAAAAATAATCCGCTTTTTTTCACATGGCCGCCGTCATGTTCCGCCTTTTAAAAGCGA
>JAZOQQ010000119.1:0-2672 GCA_045656165.1 Acutalibacteraceae bacterium | reverse complement strand
CATTGCGGGTCAGACCATGCGCCTGAATCCCCATGGTGATGCGGCAATCTACGATACCATGGTGCGTTTGTCGCGCGGTAACGAATCGTTGTTGCATCCGTTTGTGGATTCCAAGGGTAACTTCGGTAAAGCGTATTCGTCGGATATTGAATGCGCGGCTTCGCGTTATACCGAGGCGAAATTAGCCCCGATTGCGGGAGAACTGTTCCGCGATATTGATAAAGATACCGTGGAGTTTGTGGACAACTACGATAACACCATGAAAGAGCCGTCGTTGTTGCCGGTAACCTTCCCGTCGATTCTTGTTAATAACAACCTCGGCATTGCGGTTGGTATGGCGAGCAATATTTGTTCGTTTAACTTGGCCGAGGTGTGTGAAACGGCGATCGCGCTGATGAAGGATCCCGAACACGATGTTCTTTCCACTTTACAGGCACCGGATTTTCCGAGTGGCGGACAACTGATTTATAACCGTGACGAATTAGAAAAGATTTATAATACCGGCCGTGGCAGTATTCGTGTGCGAGCGGTGTACAGTTACGACAAATCCAATAATTGTATTGACGTAACGCAGATTCCGTATTCTACCACGGTGGAGGCGATCGTCTCCAAGGTGACGGAACTGGTCAAAGCGGGCAAGGTGCGTGAGATCAACGATATCCGTAACGAAACCGATTTGAATGGTCTGAAGATCACCATTGACTTAAAACGCGGCACCGATCCTGACAAGGTGATGGCAAAGTTGTATGCGGCAACACCGCTGGAGGATTCGTTCGGTTGCAACTTCAACGTGCTGATCGCGGGTGTACCGCAAGTGCTCGGCGTGCGTTCGCTTTTGGAAGAGTGGACGGCATTCCGCATTGAATGCGTGCGCCGTCGCGTGGCGTTCGATTTGAATCGTGCGAAAGAAAAATTGCATTTACTGCGCGGATTGCAAAAAATCCTGTTAGACATTGACAAAGCAGTTCGCATTGTGCGGGAGACCGAGGAAGAAGCCGAGGTCGTGCCGAACTTGATGATCGGCTTCGGTATTGATGAGATACAAGCCGAGTACGTGGCGGAGATCAAGCTGCGCCACCTCAACCGCGAGTATATTCTCAAGCGGTTGGACGAGGTTGAGCGGTTAGAGGCCGAGGTAGAAGATTTAGATGCGATCTTAAAGAGCCGCAGTCGCGTGAAGACCATTATCATTGAAGAGTTGCGCGCCGTGGCGAAGCGCTACGGTCAACCGCGCAAGACCACGCTGATCTATGCGACCGATCTGAAAGTGGAAAAAGAAGCCGCGGAAGAGGCGGTGCCGGATTATCCGTGTACATTGTTCTTTACCGAGGGCGGTTATTTCAAAAAGATCACGCCGCAGTCGTTACGCATGAGCGGTGAACAGCGCCTGAAAGAAGGCGATCGCATCGTGCAGACGGTGGAGACCACCAATAAGGTGGAGTTGTTATTCTTCAGCGATGCGGGTACGGTGTATAAGTCCAAGGCCGCCGATTTTGCGGATACCAAGGCAAGCGCCATGGGTGACTTCGTGGGCGGTAAACTGGGCTTTGACGACGGCGAAAATGCGATTCGCATGGTATTGACCGAGAAATATACCGGCTATATGGTGTTTTTCTTTGAAAACGGTAAAGTTGCGAAAGTGGATATGGCATCCTACGCCACCAAGACCAATCGCCGTAAATTGATTGCGGCCTATTCGGTGAAATCGCCGTTGGTGGCGATGTTCCACATTGAAGAGGATTGCGAATTTATGTTGGTGTCGACGTCGGGCAGACGTCTGATCGTTCATACAGGCGCGGTGGCACCCAAGACGACGCGCGATACGCAAGGCGTACAGGCCATGACGCTGAAAGGCCAGCACCGCTTGCAAGAGGTATCGCCGTTTGATCCCGCATCGGTTGCCAAACCCGCACGGTATCGTACCAAGTCCTTGCCCGCGGCAGGCGCAACGTTGTCGGCGGAGGATGTCGGCGAGCAAATGTCGTTCTTATAAAAAATCGGTGCCGAAACGGATGTGTTTCGGCACCGAGGCGACAAATACGGCAAACGCAAGTTTCTGACGTGTATTCGCGCCGATAATAGAATACCCGCACTTTCTCAAAACATGCATCAATTCTGTAAAAAATTAAGCTTGCGTTTTTGAAACTTGTATGGTATCATAATATGTGCATTTAATCTTAGGAGGAATTCTCATGTCGGTTTTGGAATATATTATCGGTGCTGTGATCATCCTGTTTGCGTTGGTCATCATCGGTGTTGTCTTGTTGCAGGAAGGCCGTCAGGCCAATTTGGGCGCCATTTCGGGTGCGGCGGAAAACTTTATGGATAAGGGCCGTGCGCGTACGTTGGATGCGTTCTTGTCCAAATGGACAAAAATTCTGATTGTTGTGTTCTTCTTGCTGGTTTTGGCCGGCATGATGATCACACATTTTGTTGCGAAATAAGTAGCACGATGGCAAGCACCTCGCTTTTGGGCGAGGTGCTTTTTTTGTTATATTTCCGCTTGATGTTTCATATACAATAGCGGGAGGTGGACAACATGGTGGTTGTCTGTTGGTGTATCGCCGCCGCGGCTTCGCTCGCCGTTGTGGTCGGGGCGTTTAAAACGGGACGGCCTATACGGCACCTGATCGGCGGCGCGCTGCAAGGTGTGTGCGCGGTGGCGGCCGTTA
>JAZOQQ010000118.1:0-6039 GCA_045656165.1 Acutalibacteraceae bacterium | reverse complement strand
GGCGCAAATACAGACCATCCAGTTTCAAGTTGACAAACTGACCGGAGGCGGTAATCGCTTCGGTATCACCTTGCAACACCATGCGAAGTCGGATCGTAGCCATGTCGTTCTGTGAGCCAAGGAGTTGCATCAAGGATTTGTCTTCCTAAGACCGCTTGGCCTCCGACTTGGCGCAAATACAGACCATCCAGTTTCAAGTTGACAAACTGACCGGAGGCGGTAATCGCTTCGGTATCACCTTGCAACACCATGCGATACACGGTATCCGTCAATTTCTCATGTTCCAAAATGGTGAAAATCCCCTGTTTCATAGCATCACCTTAAGCATCAATCGTTGAAATGGTAAGCGTGGTTTCTTCCAACACGTCCAGCAAAACGCGCACCGTATCTAAGGCGGTGAAGATGGTAACGTTGTTGTCGGTCGCATAGCGGCGGATCTCATAGCCATCGCTTGCCTGTCCCATAGAACCGATGTCACGCGTATTGATAACATACGCAATGTGACCTTGGCGAAGCGCCTCGGCGATCTCATCGCTGCCGTCGCTGATCTTTTTGAGCACGTGGGTGCGGATACCGTTTTCTTTAAGGAAATCAGCCGTACCTTGTGTAGCCGCAATGTTGAAGCCAAGGTTGTAGAAACGGCGAATAAGCGGCAACGCTTCCGCCTTATCCTTATCCGCAATGGTGGCAAAAACCGTACCATAATTCTGCAAGTGCATGCCCGACGCTTGCAAGGCTTTATACAGTGCACGGTTAAGTTTATCGTCGTAGCCGATTGCTTCACCCGTTGACTTCATTTCAGGTGACAAATACGCATCCAAGCCACGAATCTTATTAAACGAGAACACCGGCACTTTGACGTACCAACGTTTCTTCTCGTCCGGATAGATGCTGAAAATACCTTGTTCTTTTAAACTTTTGCCCATAATGACTTCGGTCGCAATATCCGCCAAACTATACCCCGTTGCTTTGGATAAGAACGGAACAGTACGCGAGGAACGCGGATTGACCTCAATAATATAGACGTTTTCATCCTTATCTACGATAAACTGGATGTTGAACAAACCAATAATGCCGATGCCCAAGCCCAGTTTCTTTGCGTATTGCAAAATAGTGCCTTTCACTTTATCCGAAATGCTGAACGCGGGATAGACACTAATCGAGTCGCCTGAGTGAACACCGGTACGCTCAACCAGTTCCATGATACCCGGAACAAAGACATCTTTGCCGTCACAAATAGCGTCAACCTCGACCTCTTTACCCTGGATGTACTTATCAACCAAAACCGGCTTGTCTTCGTCGATCTCAACCGCAGTCTTTAGGTAATGGCGCAACTGTTCTTCACCCGCTACGATCTGCATGGCACGACCACCCAACACAAAGCTGGGACGCACTAACACCGGATAGCCGATTTCCGCAGCAGCGGCAATGCCGTCTTCCATTTTGGTTACGGCACGACCCTTCGGCTGCGGAATATTGAGTTCACGCAAAATTCGTTCAAAGCTACCGCGATCTTCCGCACGATCAATTGCCGCGCAATCGGTGCCAATGATCTTGACGCCACGCTCCATCAACGGTTCTGCCAAATTAATGGCAGTCTGGCCGCCGAGCGAAGCAATAACACCTTCGGGTTTTTCAAATTCAATAATATTCATGACATCTTCCACCGTTAACGGCTCAAAGTAGAGCTTGTCCGCCGTCGTGTAGTCGGTGGAAACCGTTTCGGGGTTATTGTTGATAATAATGGCTTCATAGCCAGAATTTTTGATAGTGGTAACAGCGTGAACCGTTGAATAGTCGAATTCCACGCCCTGACCGATACGAATCGGGCCGGCACCAAGCACCACAATCTTTTTCTTTTCGGTCAAGATCGAAGCGTTTTCGCCTTGATAGGAGGAATAGAAATACGGGATGTACGCACCGGTATGACAAGTATCAACCATGCGGTAGATCGGGAACATGCCCTGCTCTTTACGAAGGTTATACACATCCAGTTCCGACATATTCCACAGTTTAGCAATGAAACGGTCGCTAAAGCCCATTTTCTTGGCATCTGCCAATACCTTCAGATCACGCACACCGCCTTTGACGGTTTCTTCCATCTTGACGATGCGTTCAAGTGCTTCCAAGAAGTAAGGGGTGATAGCGGTAATTTCAAACAATTCCGCCACACCGACACCGAGACGCATCAGTTGTGCGATAGCGAAAATGTTATCGTCTTTAAATTCACGAATATACGAAAGCAGCTGTTCTTTCGGCATATCGTCGAACTTTGTTAAATGGAAATGACACGCACCGATTTCCAGCGAACGCACCGATTTCAGCAAGCATTCTTCCAACGTGGAACCGATACCCATAACCTCACCGGTTGCCTTCATCTGCGTTCCGAGGGTGTTGGGCGCGGTGGCAAATTTGTCGAACGGGAAGCGCGGCATTTTTGCGATCACGTAGTCCAAAGACGGCTCAAAAGCAGCGTTCGTGTTGGCGATCGTGATATCTTCTAATGCCATGCCGACCGCTATTTTGGCGGTAACACGCGCAATCGGATAACCACTGGCCTTGGAAGCTAACGCAGACGAGCGGGAAACTCGCGGATTGACTTCGATGAGGTAGTATTCACTGGTAGTGGGATTAAGCGCAAACTGAACATTACAGCCGCCCTCAATTTTGAGTTCGCGAATCAATTTGATAGCGCTGTCGTTGAGCATTTTTTCATCTTCTTTGCCCAACGTCATAATCGGAGCCACCACCAAAGAGTCACCGGTATGCACGCCAACCGGATCAATGTTTTCCATACCGCAGATGGTAATAGCGTGGTCCTGCGAGTCACGCATTACTTCAAATTCAATTTCTTTGTATCCTTTGACGCTCTTTTCAATAAGCACTTGGTGTACGGGAGAGAGTTTAAACGCGTTCAAGCCCACTTCAACGAGTTCTTCTTCGTTATAGGCAAAACCACCACCGGTACCACCGAGGGTAAAGGCAGGACGCAAAACGACAGGATAGCCAATTTCTTTGGCCGCCTGTTTGGCTTCTTCAAGAGAATAGGTGATTTGGGAAGGAATGGTCGGCTCGCCGATGGATTCGCACAGTTCTTTAAACAATTCACGATCTTCAGCGCGCTCAATACTTTCGCTGCTGGTACCGAGAAGTT
The DNA here is from genome assembly GCA_045656165.1 of Acutalibacteraceae bacterium. Classification (GTDB taxonomy): domain Bacteria; phylum Bacillota; class Clostridia; order Oscillospirales; family Acutalibacteraceae; genus RGIG3009. Next base: position 2,885 of record JAZOQQ010000118.1, on the reverse strand, counting down.
CCACGCCGCATTCTTTGAGAACGCCTTTCTTTTCGAGTTGCATGGCAAGGTTCAGACCTGTCTGGCCGCCAATACCGGGCACAATGGCATCCGGACGCTCATAGCGAAGAATCTTCGCCACATATTCCAGTGTTAACGGTTCCATATATACCTTGTCGGCAATCGTGGTGTCCCTCATAATGGTAGCAGGATTGGAGTTACACAAAATAACTTCGTACCCTTCTTCTTTAAGGGCCAAGCACGCTTGCGTACCGGCATAGTCAAATTCCGCCGCCTGACCGATCACGATCGGGCCGGAACCGATAATTAAAATCTTTTTGATGTCTGTTCTCTTTGCCATACTATCCTCTCCCAAGTGTTAATTTATCTGAAGTTATTTTTGATATACGATTTTTCCGTCACAGACGGTTAAGACGCACTCGCCATACAGTTCATCGCCCGCAAAAGGTGTGGCGCGTCCAAGTGTTTGAAACGAATGAGGGTCGACCGTGATTTTCTTCTCCAAGTCCCAAACAGAGAAGTCTGCACCCAGCGGAATGTCAAAACGGCGACGCGGGTTATACACCAACAACTCCATCAAGCGTTCCATGGTAAGAAGCCCAGTTTTTACCAAGTGCGTGTACAGCACGGGAAATGCGGTTTCCAAGCCCACGATGCCAAACGCGCTACCCGCAAGCCCTTTCCCCTTTTCCTCAGCAGAATGCGGGGCGTGATCTGTGGCGATCATATCGATCGTACCGTCCAAAACGCCTTCGATAAGCGCTTCACGGTCACGTGCCGAACGCAGTGGCGGATTCATCTTAAATCGGCCGTCTTCCTGCAAACAAGAATCGTCTAAGACTAAATAGTGCGGTCCCGTTTCGCACGAAACATTTAAGCCCTTTGCCTTGGCTTCTCGGATCGCTTGCACACTTTCTGCCGCTGAAATATGACATACGTGATATGGACAACCGATTTCTTCCACTAATTTTAAATCGCGGATAATCGGGCCGTATTCGCTTTCGGAACAAATACCTTTGTGGCCGAGTGCTTTGGCATAATCTCCATCGTGAATATACCCACCGTACAGTAGAGCGTTGTCCTCACAATGAGCGACGATCATCTTACCAAGCGCTTTCGCTTGGCGCATGGCGTCGCGCATCATATTTTCGTTTTGCACGCCGCGCCCATCGTCCGAGAAGGCAATAGCGGTGTCCGCCATGTCAGCGAGAGCCGCCAAGCGTTCTCCTTTTTGCTCAACGGTGATGGCACCGTAGGGATAGACGTGAATGCAAGCATCACGATCTATGATACGTTTTTGAAGCGCAATATTCTCTGCCGAATCGGGAACCGGCTTAAGGTTCGGCATGGTACACACCGCGGTGTACCCACCCGCCGCCGCCGCGCGGCTGCCGGTTGTAATGGTTTCTTTATAAGAAAAACCCGGCTCACGAAAATGCACATGCACATCGCAAAAGCCGGGGAAAACAGCATATCGGGGAGAATTGAAAACACTCAGGCCATCCGCCAAAAAATCGGCAACAACAGCGTCCATATCGGTTGCCCAATTTTTCAACTTCAACTGAGTCATGATGCTCCTCCTCATAATAAAAAGAGTCCTGCCGCGGATCGCTGCAAGACACACAAAAACAGACGCGGTAAAACCGCATCCTGCATGTCAGAGTCTTGCCGACCTCTCGGGATCGCTCTTAAAGATCTGATTTGCAAAGATTATACCACGGTTGCTTGTTTTTGTCAACGAATTTCGGCAAAAGAAAATGTATTTTTTCAAAGGATGTTGTTTGCTTTTTTGCAAAAAACGGATCGCCTGCCGTACAGCAGACAATCCGTTTACACAATTAGCCCTTTTTGCTCCATGTTGACGGGGTAAGCAAAAATAAAATCGGATAAATTTCTAACCGACCGAACAACATGGCCAACGATAAGACGATTTTAGAAATGACGGAATAATCGGCATAACTGGACGTCGGGCCAACACCCGCAAAACCGGGACCAACATTATTAAAACAGGAAACAGCTGCCGATAAATTTGTTTCCATTGAAAACGGTTCAAAACTCACAATCAAAAACACCAGTAACATCAAAATCATATACAGTGCGAAATATGACGTTACGGAATGCAAAGTGTCGTCATCCACCGGTTTACCAGCGGTTTTTACAACACTGACAGAACGAGGGCGCAGCAACTTTTTAAGATCGCGACCGATTGTTTTAAACAGCAACATCACACGCGAAACCTTCAAGCCACCTGCCGTAGAGCCGGCACAGCCGCCAATCATCATTAACAAAAGCAGCACCGTACGAGACAACTCCGGCCACGCGCCAAAATCAACGGTGGAGTAACCGGTGGTAGTGATAATAGAGGAAACTTGGAAAGCCGCGTGGCGCACGGATTCCCCTACCGTTTCATACAAATGAACGGTGTTGCTCAATACGATCACCGTTGAAACGACAACAACAGCAAGATAGCACCACAGTTCTCCGCTTTTGAAAACCGCTTTAACACGACGCAACAATATAAAATAATACAAGTTAAAATTCAGTCCAAACAACAGCATGAAAACCGTAATAACCCATTGCAAGTACGGTGAATAGCCGCCAACGCTATCCGATTTTATACCAAAACCACCTGTTCCGGCAGTACCGAAAGCATGTACTACGCTGTCAAACAAAGACATACCGCCACACAGCAAGAAAACAACCTGTAGCAGCGTAAGGACCAAATAAATGACGTACAAGATGGTAGCCGTATCGCGCAAACGCGGTACCAATTTACCCACAACAGGCCCCGGCACTTCCGCACGAAGGATATGAATGGAGCGACCGGATTCTGCCGGTAGCACCGCCAACATCAAAACAATAACGCCCATACCGCCAATCCAGTG